>WTJQ01000639.1 GCA_011524785.1 Planctomycetota bacterium
GCACCCGCTCGCCAGGGGACGGGAGGCCGCCGGCCTTGAGGCTGCGCAGGGCCGCCTTGCGCGACACGATCACGCGCTGGTGCCGTGGGTCCACCTCGAGGACCTCCACCTGGACCGTCCTGCCCACGAGCTCGTCCTTGGGGTGCCCCTTGGGCACCCCGGACTGGCTGCGCGGCATCCAGGCGTGGAGGCGCCCGACCTTGAGCTGGAACCCGTCCTCGTACAGGCGCAGGACCCGCGCGGCGAGGAGCTGACCCGGCTCGGCCTCCTCCCAGCTCGCGAGGGACGCGGTCCCCGCGAGGGACAGGACCCACAGGCTCTCCTCGCGGCCGTGCAGGATGAACTGGTGACGCTCCCCGCGGACCGGGGTCTCCTCGAACGCGTCGCGCGCGATCACCCCCTGACGCCGCGGCCCGAGCTCGACGAAGACCTCGCGAGCGTCCACCCCGACGACGACGCCCTCCACGACCTCGAGGGTGTGGGCGCCGTGCTCGGGGAGCGGCTCGTGCGGAGTGGGCTGGGTCATGGTGGGGTCCCGCGGGGTCGTTGGTCCCGCGGATGGGGGGGCGACGATCAATGCCTCGGATCGTCCCGGCGCGTTGCTGGGATCGGAGCCATCCGCTCCAAGGGACCCTCGCGGCGGAGCTCCTCCGCCTCGAGGACCCGGGAGAGGGTCGTGTAGTTGAAGCCGGCGTGGGCGAGGCCGAACGCCAGCTCGGCCGCGTCGAGGGGGGCGAAGCGTGCCGCCTTGGCGCGCGCACCCGCCACCCGAAGGGCGCCGGTCAGCGTGCGGAGGACCGCGCCGCCCGCCAGCTCGAGGGCGCGGGGCTCGGGGCGGTCCGTGCCGGTGATCAGGGGGGCGCGCGCGATGGTGAACGGGAGCCCGCTCCCGCGGACCGCCTCCTCGCAGGCGTGGCGTGCGCGCAGGTAGGCGCCCCGCGCGCCTGCGCCCGTGCCCTGGGAGGACAGGTAGACGACGCGCGGCGCTGGCTCGACCGCGGCGGCGGCTGCGAGGGCCAGCCGGGTCAGTCCCAGGTCGACCTCGACGTAGGGATCGCCTGCGATGCCCTCGTCCCGCGCCCGTCTCCGGGTGGTGCCGTGGACGAGGAACAGGTGCGTTGGCGGGCGCTCGTGGAACGCGGCGGTGAGGGGAGCCGGTCCCGCCTCCAGCAGGGGGCACTCGATGACGGACGCCCCCGCGGCCTCGAAGCGCTCCCGGAGCTCCGCGTTGGCAGGGCGTCCCGGCCGGAGGTGGGCGGTCACGGTGGCCCCCGTGCCCGCGGCACGCCCCGCCAGCTCCATCACCAGCGCGCGGCCCGTGTAGCCGCTCGCCCCGAGGACCCAGCTGTGGGGCTCCGCCGTCCACTCCCCCCGCGCCATGACCCGATCCTAGCCCTCGCGACCGGCGCGCCCCATCCCGCGCCTGCCGGTTCACGCGCTCGGCCGCTTGACGGAGCCCGGCCGGGCGCTCCTACCCTCCGCCCATGGACCCTGCGACCTCGCTCTGGATCGTCGCCCCGGCAGCGGGAGCCGCCATCGGGTGGGCCACGAACGCCCTCGCCGTCCGGATGCTCTTCCGGCCGCACCAGCCGAGGCGCGTCCTCGGGCTCACCTTCCAGGGCCTGATCGCCCGACGACAGGAGGACCTCGCCGCCTCCATCGGGTCCGTGGTGGGGGAGCACCTCCTCGACGCGCGGGACCTCGCCCGGGCCCTCGAGGGGGCCGACCTCGAGGGGCTCGTGGACGAGGCCCTCGCGAGCGGGCTCGAGCCCAAGCTGGCCGAGCTCCGGAGGCTCCCGCTGGTCGGGGGCTTCCTGACGGACGAGCGCGTGGCCGACCTGCGCTCCTCCCTGGCCCGTGGGCTGGTCGACGGCGGACAGCTCGAGCGCCTGCTCGAGCGAGGTCTCGACCAGGGGCTCGACGTGGGGGAGCTCGTCGCCAGTCGGGTGCGTGCGTTCCCCGTGGCACGCCTCGAGGAGCTCGTGCTCCAGGTGGCGCGCCGCGAGCTGCGCTCGATCGAGGCCTGGGGCGCGGTGCTCGGCGCGCTGGTCGGGGTGGCGCAGGCCGCGCTCCTCTCGCTCCTGTAGCGAACTGGGAAACGGGGGCGCCCTCGGGGTTGCCGCCCCCGCGCACCAGGGCCCTTGGGTACGGTCGGGGGATGCTCCTCCCGGCCCGGCTCCTCGCAGGCTCCCGGTCGCTGGTGCTGCTCCTGCTGCCGGTCGCTTGCGCGCCGGAGGAGCTGCCCGCGACCGGTGACCTCGGCGCGCTCGAGGTCGTGGCGGGCATCGAGGCTCCCCGGCAGAAGGAGGGGCTCACCGACCGAGGAGGGCCCGTGCTCCAGGAGCCCCTCGAGGTGGCTCCGATCCAGCGGCCACTCCGCGCGCCGTACACGGCCGAGGCCCTAGCGGGTGAGGTGCAGGACCTCCTGACCGAGGTGGCCGATCGCCTGCTGCATCGCGACGTTGCTGGCCTGGGCCCGCTGCTCCACCCGGACTTCCTCGGGCAGCCGCTCGGCGAGCCGACCTCGAGGCCCGCAGAGCCCCTGCCGCTCGGAGCGCGGCGCGTCAGCCTGCGGACCGAGGCTCTCTCTGGCATGGCTCGGGAGGCGTGGCTCGCCCAGCTGGATACGCGTCTCGCAGCCCTGGTGCGCGTGACCCACTCGGAGTGGGCGCTCGAGGAGGCCCAGTTCGAGCGTGGCGTCACGGCCCCGGATGGCGCCGCTGCTTCTGGGGTCGTGGAGGCCACCGTCGTCCTCGCGGGGGAGGTGTCCGGCGCGCGGCTGCGCGCGGAGGAGTGGCGGGTCCGCCTCCGCGTCGAGCGCGTCGACGGCGCCTGGACCATCCAGCGGCTCGTCCTTCGGGAGGGCCACCGAACCGCTCGTGAGGGTCCGGCACTCACCGAGGTCACCCGCAGCTCCGGGGTCCACCACGTCGGCCCCCGCTACGGCCGGCCGGGCAACGACCGCGAGGGTTGGCACGGCGCAGGCGTGGCCGACGTCGATGGGGACGGGGCGCTGGACATCGTGGTCCCCGGGCCGAATCGGCTCTTCCTCTACAGGAACGACGGCGCGGGCGGGTTCACCGAGGAGGCCGAGGTGCGCGGCCTCGGAGCCTGCGCCGGAGCCACGGGGCTCGTGCTGGCCGACCTCGATGCGGACGGGGACCCGGACCTCGCGCTCGCCGGGGTCGGGTGGTCCCGGCGAACCCGGCAGGGGGGGACGCCGCTCCGGCTCTTCCGCAACGACGGCGCGGGGCGCTTCGAGGACGTGAGCGAGGGGGCGGGCCTCGGCCGGAACCTGCCCGCGCTCGGACTCACGACTGGGGACCTGGACGGCGATGGCCTCCTCGATCTCTACGTGTGCGGCTACGGGCGCATGGAGGCCGAGCGCAACGACAACTGGCTCGAGGCCACGAACGGCGCGCCGGACCGCCTCCTGCTGGGCAACGGGGACCTCACCTTCCGAGACGCCACCGAGGGGTCGGGGCTCGCGGACACCGACTGGACCGTGGGGGCCCTCCCCGTGGACGCGGATCGCGACGGGATCGTGGACCTCGTCACCCTCAACCACTTCGGTCCGGCCCGCGCCTGGCGGGGTCTCGGCGCGGGTCGCTTCGAGCAGGCACCCTCGCTCCTCGGGGGACTCGCCGCGCGCCTCGTCTTCGGTGGACTCGTCGCGGACCTCGACCGGGACGGCCTCCTCGACCTGTACCTCAGCGGGGCCTCGAGCGGAACGGGTCGACGCATGGTGGAGCGGGCCTCCGAGGTCGCTGGGGGGGCGCCGCTGGTCTCCATCGGGCGCATGGCTCAGGGGAACCGGCTCCTCCGCGGGGACGGCAAGGGCTTCCGGCAGGTCGAGGCCACCGGCGCCGAGGCCTCGGGCTGGTCGTGGGGCACCGCTGCCACCGACCTCGATCTCGACGGGCACCTCGACCTGGTGTGCGTCAACGGCTTCGTGACGGGGGACCTCCCGGAGGACACGTGAAGCCTGTACTGGCGCCACGTGCTGGCGTCCGAGGTGCACGAAGGGGTCGAGCCTGGCGAGGGGGAGGCCTCTCCGGAGGCGGCAACGCTCCACCCCTGGGTGCTCCACATGGACCGACGCGGGCGCTCGTTCAACGGCCGCCAGCGCAACCGGACCTTCATGGGCGTTGGCAAGGGCCGCTTCGAGGACCTCTCCCTGCTCCTGGGAGCGGACTCGAGCCTCGACGGCCGGGCGGCCGTGGTCGCGGACCTGGATGGGGACGGCGACGAGGACCTCTTCATCCACAACCTGCAGCGCGAGCGTCACCAGCTGTGGCGCAACGACCTGGGGGACCCCGAGCGTGCCCTGGTGATCGAGCTGCAGGGAGCCGGAGGCCTGCGCGATCCCGTGGGAGCCGTGGTGACCGTCGCCGCCGCCGAGGGCGCCGAGGCACAGGCCCAGGCGCTGCAGCGAGGCGCGGGCTTCCTCACGAGTCAGGGGCCCAGGCTGCACTTCGGCATCTCGGGTGAGGCCACGCTTCGCGTGCGCTGGCCGGGCGGCGAGGAGGAGACCTTTGGCGCCGTCACCGCGCCCGCGCGGGTGCGCCTGGTCCAGGGCTCGGGGGAGGCCGTGCAGCTGCCTCCCATCGGCGGGCGCCTGCGCGACCCCTGGCCCCAGGGGCTCCGGCTCCCGGTGGGGGCGAAGCTGCCCGTGCTCCGGCTGGAGCGCGCCTCGGGGGCGGTCGAGGAGCTGCGCCTCGACGAGCCGGTCGTGCTGCACTTCTGGTCGAGCGCCTGTGCCGCCTGCGTCTCGGGCCTCGCGGCCGCGGTCCGCTCCGAGCCGGGGGAGCCCCGGGTGGTGCCGATCTGCGTCGATCCGGGGGCACGGCGTGCGCAGGCGGTGCGGCTCCTCGCCCTGGCCGGCGCAGAAGATTCGGCCTGGTTCGCCCCGCTCGACCCGTCCCTCACGGAAGGGTCCCTGGGCGAGGTCCTCGACCTGACCCGGCTGCCCGTCCCGACGGAGCTCGTCCTGGGGCCGGGTGGGGAGCTGGTCGAGGTCCGGAGTGCCTTGAAGTGAGACAGCCCGTCGCATGACCCGCGGGTCGCGCCAGGGGCCCGTACGCAGCGGGCTACGCTGGCCCTTCCCCCCAGGTCCCCTGAAGCCGGCCCGCCAACGCTCGCCCATGCTCCGCACGCTCCTCCCGCTCGCCCTCACCCTGGCCGCCTGCTCCACGCCCCAGGGCCCGCCGCTCCACGAGGCCGCGGGCGAGATCAACCTCAGCCTCTACGAGGGGCTCGATCGGCTGTCCCCGGGCGATGCGTTCGACCTGAAGTTCAGCTACGTCACCGAGTACGACCAGACGCTCAAGGTCCTGGGGGATGGCCAGTGCTCCTTCGTGGGCCTCGGCACGCGCCAGGTCGCGGGCCTGCTGCCCTCGGAGCTCGAGGCGCAGCTCCAGGAGGCCTATGCCGCTGTCCTGCCCGGACGAGATCCGTCCGTCGCGGTGGTGGTGCGGGAGCAGGCCCTCGACCAGGTCTACGTGATGGGGGAGGTCCGCTCGCCCGGGGCGCATGCCCTGCCCCGCAGCGGGGAGATGTCGTTCCTGCAGGCCCTGTCCCTGGCGGGCGGCTTCGACAAGTCGAGCAGCTGGCTCAGCAACGTGCTCCTCGTGCGCTACGACCCGGCGACCCGCACCCAGCGCAGCTGGGTCGTCGACGCGCGGCCGCAGCACTGGGGTGAGGCCGATGCCCTGATCCTCCAGGAGTACGACGTGATCTTCGTGCCGAACACCCGGATCGACCAGGCCATCATCAACGTCAACAACTGGGTCTGGGGAATCCTCCCGATCGGGGGCAACAACGCCGCCCGCCTCTTCGCGCCCGGGACCCCCGGCACCTGAGCATGGAGTCCTTCGACGACGAAGAGGAGGCTGGCGGCGGGCTGGACCTCAAGGTCCTCGTCCTCTACGGGGTCCTGCGCTCGCGCGGCTGGATCGTGCTCCTCACCGTGCTGGGCACCAGCGTCGGCCTGCTGATCGCCGCCGCTCAGCCGAACGTCTACTCGTCCGAGGCGCGGCTCCAGTTCACGCCGGGCATGGCCGAGAGCCTCAGCAACGAGGACTCCCTCGGCTACGACGACGGGATCCGCACCGTGCCGGGGATCCAGGACGAGATCATGCTCCTCACCGACCCGCGGGTCTTCGAGGACGTGGCGCGCCGCCTTGGCCCCAGCTGGGTGCTCGAGCTCCCCGACCCCGCCGAGGGGGATGGGCCGTCGACCAGCCTGCCCGTGCGCCTGATGCACGGCCTCCAGAGCTGGATCGTCCAGCAGCAGCGGGCCAGTCGCTCGGAGGCGATCGACGACGCCAGCCCCATCGCCCTGCGCGCGGCCGCGGAGTCCCTGGCGGCGCGGGTCAAGGTGCGCACGGGGCGTCGCAGCCAGATCCTCGTCGTGACGGCCGACGCCTGGTCGCCCGAGGACGCCCAGCGAACCCTCACGGTCGTGGTCGACGAGTTCGTCCGGCGCCACAACGAGCACTACGGCTCCAACTTCGAGCGGATCGAGAAGGACCTCGAGACCAAGCGCGAGCAGCTGCAGGTCGTCCAGGAGGGGGATCGCATCCACAAGGACACCTGCGGGATCGAGGACCTGCTCGTGGAGAAGGAGACGACCATGACGCAGCTCCTGGAGCTGCGCACCCGGCGGAGGACCCTCGACGCCGAGCTGATCGGCCTGGAGGCGAGCCTGGCGCAGCTCGGCCCCGAGCTCGAGGGGATGCCGGACGTGGTCGAGGTGGAGGAGCCTGGGATCGTGAACCCCGACATCGCCACCCTCGAGGCGGCGATCGAGGCCGAGCAGGAGTACATCCGCCGGATCACGGTCAAGGAGCCCATTCGAGACCCTGTCGAGCGCGAGCAGAAGGTCGCGGCCGCGGAGGCCGAGATCGTCTCCCTCCAGCAGCGCCTTGCCGAGGCTCCTGCCCTGGTGCCGGGGCCCACGCGCCTGGAGGCCAACGCGGACAAGGCCGCCCTGGCCACGCGCCTCGGGGAGCTGCGGCTCCAGATGACCACGGTGAACGGCGAGCTCGACCAGCTCGACGAGGAGCAGGAGCGCCTGCTGCAGCGCCAGGACAAGGCGCGCGCCTGCAACCTGGTGCACGAGCGCAACACCACGCGGATCGTCAACCTGCAGGACGAGATCCAGAAGCTCGAGGGCAGGTACCGGGCCGCCCTCAGCATCGAGTCCTACCGGGCGGACGGCGAGAGCAACCTCCGGCGCTACACGGCCCCCGACCTGCAGCCCGACAAGACCGGTCCCGAGCGCACCAAGCTCCTGCTCGCCGGGCTGCTCGGCGGAGCCGCCCTCGGCGGCGGGATCGCGCTCCTGCGGCAGCTGCTCGAGCGCCGCGTCCGCTATCGGGAGACGCTCGAGGGAGCCCTCGGCATTCCCGTCCTCGCTGTCGTCGACGAGTCCCGCGCCCTGCGGAAGCTCCGCTCCGGGAGGGCCTCGTGACGAGCGCTCCGCTGCTGCCCGTCGAGGAGGCGGCCAAGGGGCTGCCGAGCCTCGAGCGCGTCACCTGGCAGGCGATCTCGAGCGGCCTCGAGGCGGGCTCGGGCAGCGTGGTGACCTTCACGGCACCCGAGGCGGGCGCCGGCACGACCGTCATCGCCGCGAGCACCGGGGCCAGCCTCGCGCGGCACCTCCAGCTGCGCGTGGCGCTGGTCGAGGCCAACCTGCAGCGACCGTTCCTCGCCACCGCGTGCGGGGTCGACGCGCGCCCCGGGCTCTCCGAGGTCCTGCTCGGCGCCGTGCCGCTCGAGGAGGCCGTGCAGGTCCCCGGCGCACTCCCGGGGCTCTCCGTCCTGACGGCGGGCGCGCCGCGTGAGGTCGCCCCCGGGGAGTTCGCGGGACAGGCCTTCGCCGACGTCCTCGCCCACCTCTCCCGGACCCACGACGCGGTCCTCGTCGACGCGCCGCCTGCGCTGGAGGAGCCGGGAACGCTCGCCCTCCTACGCGCCTCCGGGTCCGCGGTCCTCGTGACGCGGGCTCGCGTGAGCGAGCGGCAGGGGGTGGAGGAGGCGCGTGTCCTCGTGGAGAGCGCTGGCGCGCGGCTGCTCGGGGCCGTGCTCAATCGCTGGCGCCCCGAGCTGGCGCGCGGTATCGGCTAGGCCGGGGGGCCGCCGAGGGTGGTCAGGCGCGGCCGGCACCCGAGGGCGGCCAGGTCCGCTCGCACCTCCTCGAGGTAGAGGGGGTTCATGACCACGACCAGGCCCGGGTCGAGGGCTGCGGCCTCGGCGGGACCCACGACCGGGTGTCCCGTCCCCGCCACGAAGCTGCCCTGCTTGTCGGGATTGATGTCGGCGACCGCGCGCACCGCCTCCGTGAGTCCGGTCGCGACCAGGAAGCCGGTGGCCTTGGAGCCTGCGCCCCAGAGGATGGCGGTCACGCCCCGCCGCGCGGCCTCCTCCACCTCGCGCCGCGTGGCATCCAGCGCGGAGTGAGCACGCTCTTGGAACTCGGCGACGGCCCCGCCGAGGGAGTTCGGAGGAATTGGCGCTGGCTGCTCCTGGGGACCGCTCGTGGCGCGTCCGTGGAGGACGAGGTTCTGGTCGCCGTAGACGCGCTCCACGGCCTCGCACGCGAAGCCAGCGCGCGCCGCGACCTGCTCGAGCGCGGTCGCCGTGAAGTAGTGAGCGTGCTCGTGGTAGACGTCCCAGAAGGCGCCCTCGGCCAGGACGCGCGAGGCGTCCGGGACCTCGAGGACGAGCGGTGTCCCAGCCGGCAATCGCCCGTGCAGGGCCGTGAGGAACGCCAGCGGGTCGGCGACGTGCTCGAGCGTGTGGCGGCACGACGCGAGGGCCACCTCCTCGAGCGGCGTCGTGTCCTCCAGCCGCGCCCGCTGGAAGGTGAGGCCCGCTCCCGAGGACGCGTCCACCCGTCCGGCTGTGGAGGACGGGTCGATCCCCAGCCCCGAGCAGCCCGTCCGCGCGCAGAGGCTGGCCAGGAAGTCGCCGCGCCCACACCCCACGTCGACCACCACGCCCGCGGTGAGGCCGTGCCGCCTCGCGAGGTCCCCGGCGAACCCCTCGAGCCAGGCCCGGAAGGTGGGGGAGTGGGCCTGGGTCTCCTCGTAGCCCTCCGCCGTGTCCGTCAAGGACGGGTCGAAGCGCTCGTTCGACACGAGCTCGCAGCGTGTGCACCAGGCCAGCCGGAGCGCGCCGCTCGCCGCGCTCCGGGCCTCGGCGGCGGAGCGGAACAGGATGTTGGAGGTCGCGGGGACCTCTGGCTGCTCCCAGAACGCACGGCGCGCACCGCCGCAGACGGGGCAGGCGGCTGGCTGGTGCGCGCGATCGTCCATGGCCCGAGCATACGTCCCAGAACGAGGCACGCACGGTCCCGGCCGCCCACCACGGGGTGCCTCGATGCGAGGCTATGAGGCCCTCCTCACCGCTCCCATGTACCCCCTGGCCCTCCCCGACGCCGGGCGCGCTCCGCGTGTCCTGGCCCTCGGTGCGCACGCCGACGACCTCGAGATCGGCGCCGCGTGCACCCTTCGCAGGCTCGTGCGCGAGCGCGGCGCGCAGGTCCACTGGGTGGTCGCGACGGCGGAGGGGGAGCGCGCGGTCGAGGCCGAGCGCAGCGCGCGCGCTTGGCTCGGCGATGCCGTCGAGGTCGAGCTCTGGGACCATCCCGTGAGCCTCCTCCCAACGGCGCTCGAATCCCTGAAGGCCGACATGGACCGGCTGGCGAGGCGCCTCGAGCCGGACCTCGTCCTGAGCCACGCGCTGCACGATCGCCACCAGGACCACCGGACCCTCGCGGAGGTGACCTGGCAGGCCTTCCGCAGCCACACCGTCCTGGAGTACGAGATCCCCAAGTTCGAGGGCGACCTCCTCACGCCCAGCGCCTACGTCCCGCTCGACGAGGCGGAGGTCGAGGCGAAGTGCGAGCACCTGCTCGCGCACTTCCCCAGCCAGGCCCACCGCTCCTGGTTCACCGCGGACACCTTCCGGGCCCTCGCGCGCCTGCGCGGCATCGAGTGCCAGGCCCCAGGCGGCTTCGCGGAGGCCTTCCACGCTCGCAAGTTCACCCTCGCCCTCGCCTGAGTCCTCGCATGCGCATCCTCGTCCCCGGACACCGCGGCTACATCGGTCAGGTGCTGACTCCCCTGCTGGAGGCGGCCGGACACGAGGTCGTTGGCCTCGACACGGGCTACTACGCCGGGCGGCAGTTCCTGCCCGAGCCCGAGGTGGAGGCCCTGGACCTCGACCTGCGGGACGTCGACGTGGACGACCTGCGGGGCTTCGATGCGGTCGTGTTCCTCGCCGCCCTCTCGAACGACGCGCTGGGGGACCTCGATGCGCGCCTGACGCACGAGATCAACGACGCGGGCACGGTGCGCTTCGCCTCACTGGCCAAGGAGGCCGGGGTCCGACGCTTCGTGTTCAGCTCCTCCTGCAGCCTCTACGGCATGGCGGGGGACGAGGTGCTCGACGAGGACGCGGGCATGAACCCGATCACCCCGTACGGCACCGCCAAGATCCAGGTCGAGCGCCAGCTCTCCGCCCTCGCGGAGCCGGGTGCGTTCTGCCCGGTGTACCTGCGCAACGCGACGGCCTATGGGCTCTCGCCGGCGCTCCGCATGGACCTGGTCGTCAACGACCTGACGGCCACGGCGGTCCTGCGCGGCAAGGTGCAGCTCCTGAGCGACGGCTCTGCCTGGCGCCCGCTGGTGCACGTGGAGGACATCGCTGCCGCGATGGTGGCCGTGCTCGAGGCCCCGGAGGAGGTGGTGCTCGACGAGCCCTTCAACGTGGGACGCTCCGACGAGAACTACCTCATCCGCGACGTCGCGGCCCTCGTCCAGGAGGCCGTGGAGGGCAGCGTCATCGAGATCCCCGATCGTGCGACGGCCGATGCACGCAACTACCGGGTCGACTTCTCCAAGCTCGAGAGGCTCGTCCCCTCCTTCCGACCGCGGTGGACGGTGCCCCAGGGCATCGAGCAGCTGAGGGACGCGTACCGGGCGCACGGCCTCACCGAGGGGCACCACCGTGCCGGCCGCTACAAGCGCATCGCCACCCTGCTGGCGCGCATCGCCGACGACGCCCTGGACGACGATCTTCGCTGGCGTGCGGCAGGCACGGGCCCGATCCAGGGGGAGGTGCCCACGCTGGTCTGCGCCCTCGGGCACACCGAGGCGGAGGCGCGGGGCTTCCCGCGCGGGCTGATCGAGCTCCGGGTCGAGCCAAGGACCGGGGTCCTCCACAACGCGCGCTTCGACGAGGCGCTCGCGGTCTACGGCGACCTCTACGAGAACTCCCTGTCGGCAAGCGCGACCTTCCGCGAGTACCTGGCGGGCTATGCGCGGACCCTGGCGGAGCGCTACCTGGGGGCAGGCGGCTGCGTCCTGGAGATCGGCTGTGGGGACGGTGAGTTCCTGCGCCACTGCCTGGAGTTCGGCGCGGACCGCGCGCTGGGCTACGACCCCTCCTGGCTACCAGGAGAGGACCGAGACGCCTCGGACCCTCGGATGGAGGTGCGCCCCGAGCTCTTCGGTTCAGCCTCCCTCGACGTGGTGGCCGCGGAGCGACCGCGGCTCGTGATCAGCCGCCAGGTCCTCGAGCACCTCACCGAGCCCGTGACCTTCCTGCGCTCCCTGCGCCGGACGCTCGAGGGACTCCAGACCGCGCTGGTGATCGAGGTCCCGAGCGCGGAGCACATGTTCGAGGGCGGCACGCCCTGGGAGGTGGTCTACGAGCACCGGTCCTACTTCACTGCCGAGAGCCTCGCGGCCTGCCTGGAGGTCGCCGGGTTCGAGGTCCAGCGCCTCGAGCGGACCTTCCACGGGCTGTTCCTCAGCGCGGAGGCGACCCCGACGGGGCAGCCGGGCGGAGGGGGTGGCGAGGCCCCCGAGGACCCGCGGGTCGCCTCCTGGATGGCGCGCTCACGGGCACGCATCGACGCCTGGCAGCACCGCCTCGAGGGCGCCGCGGACCGCGGCGAGCGCTGGGCCCTGTGGGGGTGCGGCGCTCGGGGCGTGACCTTCCTGAACCTGGCCGACCCGGGGCGGGTCGTTGGCTGCGCGGTGGACCTGAACCCTCGCAAGCACGGACGCTTCTTGCCCGGGACGGGGCAGTGCGTCGACGCGCCCGGAGCCCTCCCCGGCTACGCACCGACCGACGTGATCGTCATGAACCCCCTCTACCAGGACGAGATCGCCCGCGACCTCGACGCCCTGGGCCTCCAGCCCCGCCTGCACCCGGCCTGAGCCCATGGAGCCTGCGAGCGGAACCCTCCCTGGCGGCACCCACTGCCGGGCCTGCGCTGCGCCCCTCGAGCGCACGCTGGTGGACCTGGGGACGAGCCCTCCGTGCGAGAGCTTCCTCACGGCCGAGCAGGCCCGTGGGGCCGAGACCCACTATCCGCTCCACGTGAAGGTCTGCGAGGCCTGCCTCCTGGTCCAGATCCCGGAGTGCGTTCCGGCGGGGGAGATCTTCGACGACTACGCCTACTTCAGCTCCTTCTCGACCAGCTGGCTCGAGCACGCGCGCGGCTTCTGCGAGCAGGCCATCCAGCGCTTCGGCCTGGGCAGCTCGAGCCTCGTGGTCGAGCTGGCCTCCAACGACGGCTACCTGCTGCGGAACATGGTCGCGGCCGGGGTCCCCTGCCTGGGCATCGAGCCGTCGTGGACCGTGGCCGAGGCGGCACGCAAGGTGGGGGCGGAGACCCTCGAGCGCTTCTTCGGGCTCCAGGTCGCCGAGGAGCTGCGAGCCGAGCGCGGGCCCGCGGACCTCGTCATCGGGAACAACGTGCTGGCCCACGTCCCCGACATCGTCGACTTCGTGGCGGGGGCGGCGGCGCTGATCGCGGACGACGGCGTCGTGGTGTACGAGTTCCCGCACCTCGAGCGCCTCATCGAGGAGTGCCAGTACGACACGATCTACCACGAGCACTTCTGCTACCTCTCGCTGCACGCGGTCCAGGAGCTGCTGGCGCGCGCGGGCCTCGAGGTGTTCGACGTCCAGCGGCTGCGCTCCCACGGGGGCTCCCTGCGCGTGTTCTCGCAGCGAATGGGGGGCAGCCGTCCGCTGGAGCCCGGCGTGGCCGCAGTGCTCGCGGGGGAGGTGGAGGCCGGCCTCTCGAGCGCGGACGGCGCTGGCTACCAGGGGTTCCAGCCCCGCGTCGAGGCCAGCAAGCGCTCCGTGCTGCAGGGCCTCTGCGAGTGGCGCGAGCGAACTGCCCGTCCGATCGTGGCCTACGGCGCGCCCGGCAAGGGGAACACCCTGCTCAACTACTGCGGCGTGCGCGAGGACCTGATCGACTTCGCGGTCGACCGCAACACCTACAAGCACGGGCGCTTCACGCCCGGCACCCGCATCCCCATCCAGCCCCCCGAGGCGCTGGACGCCGCGCGACCCGAGTGCATCGTGATCCTGCCCTGGAACCTCCAGCGGGAGATCACGCTGCAGCTGGCTCACGCGCGGGAGTGGGGCGCCCGCTTCTTCGTTCCCATCCCCCGGTGGACGGAGGTCCACCCCCCGGCATGAAGGTCGTCCTCTTCTGCGGTGGACTGGGCATGCGCCTGCGCGACGTGTCCGACTCCATCCCCAAGCCCATGGTCGAGATCGGCTACCGGCCGGTCCTCTGGCACGTGATGAAGTACTACGCGGCCTTCGGCCACAAGGAGTTCATCCTCTGCCTCGGCTACAAGGCCGACGTCATCAAGCGGTACTTCGCCGGCTATCAGGAGTGGATCTCGAACGACTTCCGCCTCTCCGCGGAGCGGGGCGTCGAGCTGCTGGGGAGTGATCTCGACGGCTGGAGCATCAACTTCGTCGACACCGGCTACGACGCCACGATCGGCGAGCGCCTCCGCAGGGTGCGCGAGTACGTCGGCGACGACGAGCTCTTCCTCGCCAACTACAGCGACAACCTGACGGACTTCCACCTGCCCACCCTGATCGAGCGCGTGCAGGAGTCCGATGCGGTGGCGGGCTTCGTCTCCGTGCCTCCACCTTCCTCGTTCCACATCTCCCGCTCCGATGCCGAGGGCCGGGTCGAGAGCATCGTCGAGAGTCGAGCAGCCGACATCTGGATCAACGGGGGGTACTTCGTGCTCCGCCAGGAGATCTTCGACCACCTCCACGAGGGGGAGGAGCTGGTCGTGGAGCCGTTCGCGCGGCTGATCGAGCAGCGGCGCCTGATCGCGATGCGGCATACGGGGTTCTGGCAGAACATGGACACCTTCAAGGATCACGTCCATCTGAACGACCTCAACGCCCGCGACCAGGCGCCCTGGAAGGTCTGGAGGAAGGAGTGAGCACGCGCACGACCTGCCGCAGCTGCGGGTCGGCCGAGCTCGAGACCGTGCTGGACCTCGGGCTCGTGCCCCTGGCGGACCGCCTCGTCCCGCACGAGCGCCTCGCGAGTGAGGACCCCGCGTATCCGCTGGCCCTCGCCGTGTGCCGCTCCTGCACGCTCGCGCAGGTTCCTTTCGACGTCCCGGAGGACTCCTACGGAGAGGACTATCCGTACTACACCTCCACGAACCCTGGCCTCGTGGAGCACTTCACGGCCGCCACGGCTGAGGTCGCGAAGCGGGTGGAGCTCGAGGACGAGCTCGTGGTGGAGTTCGCGAGCAACGACGGCGTGCAGCTCGCTCCGTTCGCGGCGCGCGGGGCCCGGGTGCTCGGCGTGGATCCTGCGCCGGGGCCTGCGGCCGAGGCCAATCGACAGGGCCTGGAGACGCGCTGCGCCCTCTTCACGGCGGGGGTCGCTCGAGAGCTGGCGCGCGAGCGCGGCCGAGCGCGCGTCCTCGTGGGCAACAACGCCCTGAACCTGCTCCCGGACCTCGCGGACTTCCGCGAGGCGGTGGAGGCCCTGCTCGCCGAGGACGGGGTCCTCGTCCTCGAGGTGCCGTCCCTCCAGCGCACCCTGGAGCAGGGGGCCTTCGACAACGTCTTCCACCAGAACACCACCTACTGGAGCCTGCACGCTCTCGAGGCGATGCTCGCTCCGGCGGGGCTGCGTCCCTTCGACGTGCAGCAGCTGTCGACCTTCGGGGGCTCGCTCCGCGTCTTCGCAGCTCGCGATCGCGAGCCGCAGCCCACGGTCGAGGCCCAGCGCGCCAGGGAGCGGGCCGCGGGGCTGGACGGGCTCGAGTCCTTCGAGGCCTTCGGCCGGCGCGCGAGATCCACCCGCGACCACCTGCGCGAGCAGCTGCGGGCTCTCCACGAGGAGGGCCGACGCTGCGTCGCGTACGGAGCGGCCGGCGGCATGGCGACGACCCTGCTCTCGTTCCTCGACCTCCCCGAGGGGGTGCTCGAGTACGCCGTCGACCTGAACCCGCACAAGCACGGGTCGTGGACCCCCGGCCAGCGACTCCTCATCCGACCCGTCGAGACGCTGGTGGAGGACGGCCCCGACGTCGCTCTCCTCCTCGCCTGGAACTTCGCCGACGCGATCCTGGAGGCGCAGGGTCCCTGGCGCGACCGCGGCGGTCGCTTCCTCGTCCCCATCC
>WTJQ01000186.1 GCA_011524785.1 Planctomycetota bacterium
GGTCCATGCTGCGGCGGAACAGGCCGCGCAGCGCGGCCGCCTGGTGCGACGCCGCTCCGCGACGGGTGGCCTCTCGAGAAGCGTCGCAGCGCCAGACCTTCGAGAATCGCCGGGCGTGGACGGCCGACCTCGCGGCGGGCCTACCTCCGCCGCCGCGTCGCGCCACGTAACGTCTCGCCACGTCGAGCAACGTCGCGCCACAGGACGCCTCGGTGCGCGGGCTCAGTCCGCTGCTGCCCAGCGCGTGCCCTCGGGACCGTCCTCGAAGCGCAGGCCGCCCGTCGCAACCGCATCCCGGAGGGCGTCCGCGGTCGTGAAGTCCTTGCCGCCGCGCGCCTTCGCGCGCAGGGCGATGAGGGCCTCCATGAGGGTGCCGAGCGCACCCTCCGAAGCGCCGCCGAGCTCGACCGTGCTGGTGCCCGCGGCGTCCTGCACCTCGACGCCCGCGGTGACCAGAGCGTCGCGCAGGGCGTCGGCCACGTCGTAGGCGCCGCGCTCCCGTGCCGCGCGCCGCACCTGGAGGAGGGCCTCGGCGATGGGCGCGAGGGCCGCCTCGACGCCGCCGCCCACGGCCGCGAGGCGCTCGCTGTCCCCGGGCTGGAAGAGGCCGAGCTGGCGCCCGAGGTCCCGCGCGAGGCGGAGGGCCGCCTCGGCCTCAGCGGGGCTCGGTGCCGACCGCGCGTCCGAGGCGAGGCTGAAGAGCTCGGCGATGGCCTCGCCCGTGTTGAAGTCGTCGTCCATGGCCTCGACGAAGCGATCGCGGCGGGCGGCGAGGCCCTCCGGCAGCTCCCGAGCCAGGACGTCGGGCAGGGGCGTGACGTCAGGCTCCTCGGCGAGGGGGCCCAGCGCGCGCAGGAGCCGCACCAGCCCCGTGCGGGCACCCTCGAGGTTGCTCGGCTCGAAGTCGACCGGGCGGCGATAGGGGGAGCGCACCAGGAAGAACCGCAGCGCCGGCGCGCCGTAGGTCTCGAGGAGCCAGCGCGCCTGGAACTGCTGGCGGAAGGCCGCGTCCTGCATGCGCGGGTCGCTCTTCGCCACCTTCCGCCCGCCGTACTGCACGAGGCCGTTGTGCATCCACAGGCGCGCGAAGCCGTCACCGCGGGCCTCGCTCTGGGCGATCTCGTTCTCGTGGTGGGGGAACTTGAGGTCGTCGCCACCGCCGTGGAGGTCGAATGCGCGCCCCAGCAGCTCGCTCGACATGACCGAGCACTCGATGTGCCAGCCCGGGCGCCCCGGCCCCCAGGGGCTCTCCCAGCTGGGCTCGCCGGGCTTGACGCCCTTCCAGAGCGCGAAGTCGGCCGGGTGGCGCAGGCCTCCCTGGGCCTCGACGCGGGCGCCGGCCTGCATGTCCTCGAGCTTGCGGCCAGCGAGCTTGCCGTAGCCCTCGTGCCGATGGACGTCGAAGTAGACCCCGTCCTCGGCGACGTAGGCGATGTCGTCGTCCATCAGCTCCTGGATGAAGGCGATCATCTGCGGCACGTACTCGGTGCAGCGCGGGTGGTCGGTGATGGTCTCGACCCCGAGGTCGCGCAGGTAGCCGAAGTACTGCTGGGTGTAGCGCTCGGCGATCGCGTCCCAGGCCTCGCCGGTCTCCCGAGCGCGGTTGATGATCTTGTCGTCGATGTCCGTGATGTTGTTCACGAACCGCACGCGCAGGCCGCGGGCGAGCAGCCAGCGAGCGACGGTGTCGAAGACCACGGGGCCCATCAGGTGCCCGATGTGACAGTCGTCGTAGACCGTCGGGCCGCACACGTACATGTTGACCAGGCCCTCCTCGAGGGGCTCCAGGGGACGCTTCTCGCGGCTCAGGCTGTCGTGGATCCGGATCGTCATGGGGGCTCCGCCGCAGGGAGGATAGCCAGCCGCGACCAGCGATTGCGCCCCCCCGGGACCGTTCCCGGGGTGCAGGTCCCGCGGCGTACCGGGATCCGCAGGGCCCCCGGGCGCGGTCTCGCGTAGGCTGTTCCCTCGGTGCGCGCATCCGTCGCAGGCTGCGCCCCGAACAAGCCACCATGAACGTCAGTCGGACCATGAGCGAGAGCGCCCTCCGCGAGACCCGCGGCGTCCACGAGCGTCCCACCGAGTCCCAGGTGCACGACGCCGTGCGGACCCTGATCCGCTGGGCCGGGGACGACCCCGAGCGCGAGGGGCTCCTCGACACTCCCGCGCGCGTTGCGCGCGCCTACGGCGAGTTCTTCCAGGGCTACACGCAGGACCCCGAGGAGATCCTGCAGACCACCTTCGAGGAGGTCGAGGGCTACGACGAGATGGTCTGCGTCCGGGACATCCCGATGATCAGCCACTGCGAGCACCACATGGTGCCGTTCATGGGCAAGGCGCACGTGGCCTACCTCCCGGACAAGCGCGTGGTGGGGCTGAGCAAGCTCGCGCGCGTCGTGGACCTGTACTCGCGTCGGCTCCAGATCCAGGAGAAGCTCACCGTCCAGGTCGCGGACGCCATCCAGCGGGTGCTCCAGCCCAAGGGAGTGGCGGTCGTCATCGAGGCCGAGCACCACTGCATGACCATGCGCGGGGTCCGCAAGCCCGGCGCGGACACGGTCACGAGCCGCATGCTCGGCCTGTTCCGGGAGAACCCCGCCACGCGGCGTGAGTTCCTCTCGATGATCGGCCACTGAGGCGTCGAGCGCCGCGCTCGCCCGGGGCCCATCTGGGGGCGCTGGGCGCCTGCCAGGCAATGGGCTCGCAGTCCCTGAGGCTGCGGTCCCGCGTGTGGTCAGCCCTGATGCTCCGGGTCGGTGTCATCCGCTCGCGAGGCGCGCGGGCACGCACCGAGTGCGGCTCCCGCTCGAGCGAGCCGCCCTTGGCAGGTCGAGGTCGCGCCGACGGCCCGGCTCTCAGGGCACCGGCATGCCCAGGGCCCGCAGCTCGCGCACGAGCCGCAGCAGGGGGAGGCCGACCACGGCGTTCCAGTCGACGGCCTCGATCCGCTCGAAGAGGGCGATGCCGGATCGCTCGAGCTTGTAGGCACCAGCGCACCAGCGCGGGTCGTCCCGCTCGACGGAGCGCGCGATCTCGGCGTCGGTGAGCTCGCGCATCGTCATGCGCGGAGCCTCCAGCCAGGTGACGGCGCCTCCTGGGTGTTGGATGCAGGTGGCGGTGTGAAGGACGTGGGTGCGCCCCGAGAGTCGCCGCAGCTGCTCGCGCGCCCGCTCCGGGGAGCCCGGCTGGTGGAGCACCTCGTCCTCGAGGGCGGCGACCTGGTCCCCGCCGATGACGACGGCCCTCGGGTGGAGGGCCGCGACCGCCTCCGCCTTCGCGGCGGCCAGGCGCTGGGCGAGCCGCGCAGGATCGGGCTCGCTGGCGTGGAGAGGTGCCTCGTCGACCCCGGGGGCCACGCAGGAGAACGGGACGCCGAGCCGCTCGAGGAGGGCTCGGCGTCCCGCGGAGGTGCTCGCGAGGACGAGGTCCACGCTCAGTGCTTGTGTCCGGCCTCGTCGTGGTTGCCGTGGTGCTCGAGGATGTGCTTGGCGTCCTCGGCGGTGAAGTAGGCCTTGCTGAAGGCGAGGACGTCCTTCTCGAGGGCGTCCACGTGGGCGGTGTCGGTCGTCTGCTTGCACTTCATCGCGTGGACGGTGATGCGGTGCAGGTGCGCCAGCTTGTCGAGGTAGGCCGCCTGGGCGGCCGCGTCGGCGTCGGCCGCGGGCGTCTTGATGCGCTGGGCGAGCCAGTAGGCGGCCACCTGGTCCTGGATGGACTGGGCGTGCTCGTCCTTGTTCATGACCCAGCGAACGAGCTGGTTGGCGGGGCCCTCGGCCTCGAGCTGGGTGATCTGCTGCATGCCCTTGCGGATGGTGGTCGCGTCCTCCATCAGGAGGTCGATGCGCAGGCGGTCGCCGTAGATCCCGCAGGGGACCTGGCAGTGGACGATGGGCTCGAGGCTGCCGGCGATGGGCGCGGCATTCGGG
>WTJQ01000527.1 GCA_011524785.1 Planctomycetota bacterium
CGCCGCTGCACGGCGCGCGCGCAGAGCAGGAGGACGAGAGTCCCAAAGGTCGCCAGGCGCAGCGCGGCCTCACCCGGCTCGTAGAACTCCATGGCGCCGAAGAGCTGAAAGCGCTCCCAGAGCTCGGGGGGAGAGCCGGAGATCAGCATCGAGCGCACGTGGTGCTGGACGGACAATGCCTGGGTGGAGCCCGGCAGGTTGGCGAGCAGGCCCTCGAAGGCGAAGGCATAGCCGAGGCCGAAGATCAGGGGGCGCTTCACGAAGATCGAGAGGCCCGCGGTGATCATGGTGTAGAAGAGGGCCGCGAGGAACGCTGCCCCGGCGAAGGCCTCGGGCGCACCATCCGGGAGGGTGAGATCGACGGGCGTACTGTCGATCCCACGAACCCTGTGCTCGCGCCCCTTGTCGTCGACCGGCAGCTCGCGAATGCCTCCCGGCTGGAGGCCCCACAGGCCGCGCCCGGTCGGGCGCTCCTCCTTGCGGCTCGCGCGATAGCGAACCGTGGAGCCCTCCCCCGTGCGGACGCTGCGCCAGTCCTCCCCGACGGCCTTGGCCTGGACCTCCCAGCGCAGCGGCTCCCGGCTCGTGACGAGGACGCGCTGTCGCTCCCCGTTCAGCTTGTCGAGGCGGTGCTCGTCCTCCGAGCCCCCCGGGAGCTCGAAGCGCTCGGGGACCTCCTCGGTCTCCAGGGTGGTGAAGCGCACGCGGCGGCGGTCGCCGCGCTCGTGCTCTCGCCACTCGTCCCCGACCCGGTACTCCCGGACCCAGTTCGTGACCGAGCGCGGCTCACGAACCACGGAGTGGGACGCTCCCCAGCTGGTCAGAGCTGCGCTGAGCGCCAAGAGGCCCCCGGCAACCAGCCCCACGGCCAGCCACCGTCCGAGGAACAGGGCCGAGCGGTGGACGGGGCGGGTGAAGATGTAGGTGATCGTGCGAGCCTCCACCTCCTCCGAGATGACGATGGAGCCCAGGACGAGGCCGACGAGGGGCGCCACCACTTGGAGCACCATCACGCTGAAGCCCGAGAAGATCCGAGCCCCGCTCGTGGAGCCGCCAGCGAGGATCGCGATGACCGCGATGCCGAGGGCGATGGCCGTGGCGACCCAGGTACGGGGAGTCCTGGCCAGCGAGCGCAGCTCCAGCCGAGCGATGAGGAGGGTCGCGGTGAGGAAGGCCATGGGTCCTAGCGGGCTTCAGGCCACGAGGTAGTCGAAGACGGCCTCGAGATCCTCGTCGTCGAGCTCGAGCGACTGGAGGCCGGGGGAGGTGGCGGGGACGAGCTGCTCCAGGCGTGCCAGGAAGGCCGTCGGATCGGTGGTCTCGAACAGGACGGACTCCTCGTCCAGCCAGCGCGCCGAGCGGACGTCGGCCTCGGTGGACAGAGCGAGGGCGAGGGGGCGCACCCGGTCGGCGCGGATGCGGATCCGCCTCGGGTGCTGGGAGAGCAGGTCGCGGATCTCCCGGACGCTGCCCTGGGCGAGGAGCCGCCCCCGGTGGACGAGGACGATGCGCTCGGTCAGCCCCTGGAGCTCGTGGAGGACATGGCTGCTGATGAGCAGCGAGGCCCCTTGGTCCGCGAGCTCGGTGAACAGGGTGCGCATCTGGTGGCGGGCGACGGGGTCGAGCCCGGTCAGGGGTTCGTCCAGCACGATGAAGCGCGGGGAGTGCGCGATGGCCTGAGCGATGCGGACGCGCTGGCGCATACCCTTGGAGAAGGTGCCGCAGCGGCGATGCATCGCCTCCTCCAGGTGGACACGCTGGAGCGCCTCCTCGGCTCGCACCCGCGCGTCCCCACGCCTGGCGCCTCCGATCCGCAGCAGGTGCTCCACGAACTGATGGGCCGTGAGCTGGTCGTAGAGGGCGTCCTGCTGGGGGCAGAACCCCATCTCCGAGTACAGGGCGCGGTTGGCGAAGGGGTCCTGTCCGAGGACACGCAGGCCTCCGCGCTGCGGACGGAGCTCACCGACGACGCACTTCATGAACGTGCTCTTGCCCGCGCCATTGGGGCCCACGAGGCCCGTGATGCCGGGAGGGATCGTGACCGTGAGGTCGCTGAGGCCCACGACCTCGCCGTACCACCGACCGAGGCCACGAGCCTCGATGATGGGGCGGACCTCGTCCTTCTCGAGGAAGGCGGCCTCGGCGGAGGGGGCGTGCTCCGGCTCGGCGCTCATCCCACGACCTCCATCTTGCGGACCTGCCGCCAGAGCAGGAGGGCGGGGACAAGGGTCCAGGCCACCAGGCCCAGGAGCAGGACGTCGTGCTCCGGATTCAGATCTCGATGACCGAAGAGCCCTGCCGCGAGAGCGCTGAAGTCGTTGAACAGGCTGAGGGCCCTGAGCTGGGGCAGCTCGAAGATCTCCGCTGCACCCTCGGCGAGTCCGTGCAGGACCATGACCGATCCGAAGGAGAGGACGAGCGCCACGGATCGCCGTTGGACCAGGCTCGAGAGACCGAGGACGAGGGTGGAGACGACCGCGATCCACGCGGCCGCGTACGTGAACGTCTGGGGAATGACCGCACCCTCCTCACGCAGGAAGCTCCAGTCCGGGGAGGCCAGGGTCGCGGTCAAGAGGATGAGGACGGCCGGTGCCAGGAGGGTCACGACGCCGAAGAAGGCGACCCCCAGCCACTTCCCGGCGATATAGGTGATGCGTGTCACCGGGCGGGAGAAGTAGAGGAGGTTCGCGCCGATCCTTCGGTCGTCGGCGATCATCCCCGCGCCGAACCAGGTCATGGCGAGCAGGGCGAAGAAGGCGCTCATCTCGGCGAACTGCGCGACGTTGCGGGCGACGTCGCCCAGCAGCTCCTTGAGCGCGGACTGGGCCTGGATGGCTTGGAAGCCGCCCTCGCTGCCCACCTGCTCGGCCATCGAGTAGCGCAGGTACACCATGACGGCGTAGGCCAGGGCGTTCACCGTGGGGGGCGTGAAGAGGAGGAAGGCGGGGAGTTTCTTGCGGAACCCCAACCGGATCCCGCTCCAGGCCAGGACCGCGGGCCTCATGGGCCGCGCGAGCAGCTGGCCCTCGAAGGGGCGATAGACCTCGGTGTGCGTGCTGGCCTTCATGCGGCCCCCTCGGTCTGGGCCACGGTCTCGAGGAAGACCTGCTCCAGGCTGGCCTTGAGCGGTGCCAGCCCCTCGATCCGGAAGCCGGCGCTCATGGCCACGGAGAAGAGCGCGTCGGCGGAGGAGCTGTCCGCCGGGAGGGCCACGCGCAGGCGCTCCCCCTCGCGGGTCTCCAAGGCCACGCCCGCCTTCTTCAGGGCCTCGTCGAGCGCCTCTGGGCTCACTTCGGTCAGCCCTTGGGTGGTCACGTCGACGCGAAGGGCATCAGCCCCCGTCAGCTCGGCGACGGCGCCCGTGAGTCGAACGGCCCCGGTCTGGAGGAGCACGACGTGGTCGCAGGTCCGCTCGACGTCGGGCAGGAGGTGCGTACAGAGGAGCACAGTCTTCCCCTGGTTCCGACCCAGGTCGGCCACCAGGTCGAGCATCTGCCGCCTTCCCTTGGGGTCGAGGCCGTTGGTCGGCTCGTCCAGCAGGACGAGGTCCGGGTCGTGAACCAGCGCCTGCGCGAGCTTGAGCCGCTGCTTCATGCCGGTCGAGTAGCCCTGGACGGGGCGGTAGCGCGCCTCCTCGAGCTGGCAGTAGTCCAGGACCTCGTGGGCACGCGTCATGGCGTCCGCGCGGGAGAGGCCCGTGAGCCTCCCGAGGGTCGCGACCAACTCGACCCCCGTGGTCTCCGGAAGGAGGCAGTCGCCCTCCGGCATGTAGCCGACCTTGGTCCGGATCGTGAGGCGGTCCGCCCGGCGCCTGGGGTCGAGGCCGACGACGGTCGCAGTGCCCTCGTCAGGCTCGAGGAGGCCCAGGAGCAGCTTGAGGAGGGTGGTCTTCCCGGCTCCGTTGGGTCCCAGGAGGCCCACGGTCCCGTGAGGGACCTGGAGCTCGAGGCCGCGCAGGGCGTGGACGTCGCCGTAGCGCTTGTGCAGGCCAGTGGCCTGGATGAGCGGGGCGCCGGGGTCCATGGGTGGAGGATGCGGCGGCGGGGGCGTCCGCGACAAGGAGACACGCTGGAATCTCCCGCGTCGTCGCAACCGGAGTTCGAACTGTGTTGGCGATCATTCTTCGTCGCTCTCTCCGGGTCCCGCGGTGACCCGAGCGATCTGCAAGGAGGCGCCCGGTTCCCTTGGCGCGGCGGACGGGCAGTCCTACCATCGGGTTGTCCCGCGACCGTTGATCCATGACGCAGCGCCCCCCGGAAACCTCCTCCTCCGCAGGCGTCTCGAGGCGCCGTTTCCTCCAGGGGTCAGGCACCGCCCTGGCCGCTGGCGTCACCACGAGCGAGGCCAGCTCGAGTGCCGGGCCCGCCGCGGCGCCGCGCCTCAGCGGCGAGGTCGAGGTGACCTTCCAGCTGAATGGCGAGGCGCGGACGGCACTGGTGGAGCCGAGGACCACCCTGCTCTCCCTCCTGCGCCACCACCTGTCGCCGCCGCTGACCGGGACCAAGGAGGTGTGCGATCGCGGCAACTGCGGGGCGTGCACCGTCCAGATCGACGGGGCACCGGCCTACTCCTGCCTGACCCTGGCGGTGGACCTCGCCGGGCGCTCGGTGCGCACCATCGAGGGCGTGGGGTCCCCCGAGTCCCTGCACCCCGTGCAGCGTGCTTTCTGTGAGCAGGACGCCGCCATGTGCGGCTTCTGCACCCCTGGGTTCGTCGTGGCGACCGTCGCGGCGCTGGAGCAGGAGCCGCAGGCTTCCCTGGAGCGGGTCAAGGAGCGACTCTCCGGCAATCTCTGTCGCTGCGGGACCTACCCCCACATCTTTGCTGCCGTCCAGGAGGTCACCGGGCAGCGGACCGACGAGGTCTTCCGCGAGGAGGGACGCTGATGGAGCCCGAGATCCGCTGGAAGGACCGGGACGACCTCACCGTCCTCGATCGCTCTCTCCCGCGCGTCGACGCGGTCGCGAAGGTCACCGGGACCGCACGCTACTCCCACGACATGCGTCTTCCGGGCATGGTCTACGCCCGTCTGGTCCTTCTGCCCTGGTCCCGGGCGCGGATCCAGGTCATCGACCTGGCGCCAGCGCAGGCCCTGCCCGGCGTCGTGCATGCGGCGCTGGTCGAGGAGGACAAGGAGCTGGTGCGCTACCTGGGGGACGACGCGGTCGTCGCCGTGGTGGCTGCCGAGAGCCCGGAGCAGGCGCGGGATGCCGCGCGCGCCGTTCGCATCGACTGGACGCCCGAGGACAACCCCCTGATCACCCGCGAGCAGGTCTCGGAGGAGGATGCATCCAGCCTGGCGCGCCGAGGGAACGTCTGGCAGAGCGGAGAGCGTGGGGACGAGGACTCCACCCAGCGTGCCCTGCAGGGCGCGCTCGTGATGGTCGAGGCCGAGTACAGCGCTCCCGTCCAGCACCACGCGTGCCTCGAGACCCACGGATGCGTGGTCGACTTCCGGGGCGGGGACGAGGCCACGGTCTACGCGAGCACCCAGGCCGTCTCGAACAACCCGCGGAGCTTCGCCCGGGCGCTCGGGCTGGACTCCGCTCAGGTGAGGGTGGTGTGCGAGTACATGGGGGGCGGCTTCGGCTCCAAGTTCGGGATCGGACTCGAGGGGCGAGTCGCCTGCGAGGTCGCCAAGGCGCTCGGAAGACCGGTGCACCTGATGGTGGACCGTCCCCAGGAGTTCCTGATGACCGGCAACCGCTCCGGGACCCGTCAGGTGATGCGTGCCGGCGCGGATCGGGACGGGCGCATCGTCGCCCTGCACGTGGAGGCCGACAAGTTCGGTGGGGTGTCCGGAGGCTCCCTCCCGACTCCGCCCTACATCTATCGCGTCGAGGAGGCGTACGCTCGCATCCACACGGTGCACGCAGCGCTCGATGGCAACCGGGCGATGCGCGCCCCGGGGCACCCGCAGGCCTCCTTCGCCATGGAGTCGATGGTGGACGAGCTGGCGACCGAGCTCGGGATGGACGCGGTCGAGGTGCGCATCCAGAACCTGGCGAGCGAGACCCACCACCGGCAGCTCCGTGCCGTGGCGAGAGCGATTGGCTGGGACCAGCATCCGTTCCGAACCTCGCCCGCGGATCGCCCCCTCGAGAGCCACGAACGGCCCCCCGGCTGCCCTGCCGCGCCTCCCGGCTGGATGGAGGGGATCGGCTTTGCCGTCTCCCAGTGGGGCGCCGGCGGTCGACGTGGAGCGCAGTGCGAGGTGCGGATCGAGTCGGACGGCTCGGTGACCTCGAGCTGCGGCGTGCAGGACCTCGGGACCGGGGCTCGCTCCTACGTGGCCGCGATCGTTGCGGAGGAGCTGGGACTGGAGCGTGACCAGGTCACGGCCCGGATCGGGGACAGCGCGCTGCCGCCCGGCGTCGCCTCGGGCGGCTCGGTCACCACGGGGAGCGTGGCACCCGCCGTCCAGCACGCCGCGCTGCTCGCCCGCGAGGCCATGGAGGAGCGCGCGGTCGCGGTGCTCGGAGGCGAGACCGGCGGCTTCTCCTTCGAGCGGGGCCGCATCACCAGGAAGGACGATGCGAGCCGCTCCATCACCTGGCGCGAGGCCTGCGCGCTGCTGGGCGAGGAGCCGGTGAGCGTGGTGGGCAGCTTCCAGCGTGAGCTCCATCAGGGAGGCGTGCATGGGGCCCAGGCGGCTCGGGTCGCCGTCGATCCGATGACCGGCCGGGTGAAGGTCCTCGACATGGCCTGCGTGCAGGACCAGGGGATCCCCCTCAACCGGGCCACGGTCAGGAGCCAGATCAATGGCGGCATGGTTCAGGGGCTCTCGTACGCGCTCTTCGAGCAGCGCGTGGTGGACCCCGACTTCGGCGCCGTCCTGACCGCGAACTTCGAGGACTACAAGATCGCTGGAGCCAAGGACATCCCGCGGATGCAGCCGATCATCGACGAGGGGGACCAGCGGTCCGCCGTCATGGGCATGGCCGAGGCGACCGGGGTCCCCGGCGCCGGAGCCATCGCCAACGCCGTTCACAACGCCTGCGGCGCGCGCGTGCGCGCCCTGCCGATCACGCCGGATCGGGTCCTCGAGGCCCTGGGGAGGAAAGGATGAAGCCCTTCGAGATGGCCCTGCCGCGGAGTGTCGAGGAGGCGACGCGGCTCCTGCCCGACACCATCGGGGACGACCGGGCCCGCCTCCTCGCGGGTGGTCAGGACCTCCTGACCGAGATGAAGGAGCACCTCGTCGAGCCTGACGTGGTGGTGAACCTGAAGTCGGTCCCCGGGCTCGCAGGCATCGAGGACGAGGGCTCGGCCGTGCGGATCGGCGCGCTGACCACCCTCGCGACGCTCGAGGCCTTCGCGGCGCAGTCTCCCTTCGAGGGCTGCGAGCGTGGGTTCCGGATGCTGCTCGAGGCCGTCGAGTCGGTCGCGAGTCCTCAGATCCGGTCGCAGGCGACCCTGGGGGGCAACCTCAACCAGCGCCCGCGCTGCTGGTACTACCGGATGGAGCAGTTCCCCTGCCTCAAGAAGGGGGGGACCGAGTGCTTCAGCTACTACGGGAAGAACCGCTACAACGCGATCCTGGGCGGCGGGCCGAGCTA
This sequence comes from Planctomycetota bacterium, assembly GCA_011524785.1. Taxonomy (GTDB): domain Bacteria; phylum Planctomycetota; class UBA1135; order UBA1135. The sequence goes on from WTJQ01000527.1 coordinate 7,560, forward strand.
CATCGTGCATCCCAGCGATCTGGCAGTGGCCCTGACCGCGCTGGATGCGGAGGTCGAGCTCGTGGGGCCGACCGGGACGCGGAGCATGCTCGTGGAGGACTTCTTCGTCCTCCCGAGTGAGGGGGATCCGCTGCGTGAGACGCGCATCGCCGCCAATGAGGTCCTGTCCTGCGTGCGCATCCCCAAGGCCTCCATGGCCCGCAAGTCCGTGTGGCTGAAGTTCAAGGAGCGGGACGCCTACGACTTCGCGCTGGCCTCGGTCGCACTCTCGGCGGAGCACGCAGGGGATGGGTCCTACGGCGACGTTCGGCTCGTGCTGGGTGGAGTCGCTCCCACGCCCTGGCGCTGCCACCGCACGGAGAAGAAGCTCCTGGGGCGTGAACCCGGGGAGGATGCCAGCGTGCTGGCGCAGGAGGATGCGCTGGCCGAGGCCGAGCCGCTCTCCGAGAACGGCTACAAGGTCCCGCTGACCAAGGGCCTCATCGCCCAGGCCCTGCTCCGCATCGAGGAGGTGCGCTGATGAGTGACGCCACGGATGCCGATCGTGGGGGTCTTCCGCGCCTCCTCTGCGCGGACCTGCAGAGCAAGAAGCTGATGGTGACGGGCGGGTTGGCCCGGAGTGCCGAGGACGTCCTGGATCGGAGCCAGCACTGTTGGTGCGAGCGCACCTGCAAGCAGCTGGGGCCCGATGGAGAGCTCGCGTGGCCCGACGACTGCACGGAGGGCCGCAGCTGCTACCGCAGCCCGTATGCTGGGCTCTCCTGATCCAGGGCCGTCTCCATCATGAAACACTCCCTCCTGCTGCTCCTCGCCGCCGTGGCTGGCCTCGCTGCCGGCAAGACCGATCCCGGCCCCGTGGGGCCGCAGGGCGCCTACCTGGAGGCGCGCAGCGCCACGGTGTGGGGCGGCGGCTGCCACATCAATGCGGAGATCGTGACGCAGGAGCGCCGGGCGCTCGTTGGGTACGCGTTCGAGGGCGGGGCCTTCAACGGGACGGCGGTGGCCGGGGTGAATCTCGTCGCGGCCCTGGAGGCGGAGCTGCCGCTGAGTGAGGGTGGACCGGATCGGGCCATCGTGTGGGTCTCGGGTGCGACCCCAGAGGCACGCTCCGCGGCCTTGGCCTGGGCCGTTGGCGGCCTCGGGCTGGAGGGCGGCTCCTACGAGGTCGTGGAGGAGACGGTGACGGTGGACCTGGGTGCGCTCCGCCTCAGCGTCGACGGGCACCTGCTGGTCGAGGGGGACCCTGTTCCCGACGCGGCCTGCTGCACCATGCCGGAGGCGCGCTGGTACGGGCCCCTCGATGGCCGCGTGAGCGACAGCCGCGTGGGCATGGCGGAGACCTGCCGCCTCGGCCGAGCCGATGGCCTCACCCCCTGGTCCTCCACCGGCACCAACTCCCTCCAGTTCGGGCGCTTCGGCTCCGCGCGCTGAGGCGCACCCATGGCCAAGCGTGCGAAGCGGTCCGCGACCGCAGGGCAGGAGGATGGTCTCCAGGAGCTGATCGTGCTCCCGGTGCGGAACATGATCCTGTTCCCCGGGGTCGCGCTTCCGCTGATGGTCGGCCGTGATCGCTCCATTCGCGCGATCCAAGCCGCCATGCAGCAGGGGCAGCCGATCGGCCTCCTGCTCCAACGGGACGGTGAGCTCGAGGAGCCGGGCCCCGAGGAGCTGTACACCGTCGGTACCATCGCCGAGATCGTCCGCTACTGGCCGATGAGCGAGGATCGCCACAACGCGATCTGCCAGGCCTCCGAGCGGTTCGAGGTCGTGGAGTACGTGCAGACCGAGCCCTACCTCGTGGCTCGCGTGCGTCCGCTGGAGGAGGACGAGCGCCGCGGGCGTGCGATCGACGCGCGCTTCCGCGCCCTGCGGGAGCGTGCCCAAGAGGTTCTCGAGCTCGCTCCGGGGGCTCCTGAGGACCTCGCGCAGGCGGTGGCCGGGATCGAGTCGCCCAACCAACTGGCCTACCTGGTCGCGACCTTCATGGACGCGCCCGTGGAGGCGAAGCAGGAGCTTCTCGAGACCCACGAGCTGCGCGGTCGGCTCGACCGGCTGATCCGGATCCTGGGTGACCTGAAGGAGGTCCTGGAGCTCTCGCACAAGATCCGGCAGGACACTCGGGGCACCCTCGACAAGGCCCAGCGCGAGTACTTCCTCCGCGAGCAGCTGCGCTCGATCCGCAAGGAGCTCGGCGAAGAGGGGGACGTCGAGTCCGAGCTCGATGACCTCCGTCGCCGGGTCGCGGAGCTGCCCCTCGACGAGGCGGCCCGGGAGCTCGTGGAGCGTGACCTGCAGCGCCTCTCGCGCACGCCTGAGCAGTCCGCGGAGCACCCCATGCTGCGCACCTGGGTCGAGACTCTGCTGGAGCTGCCCTGGGCGCTGCCGGAGCGTGCCGCGCTCAACCTCCGTCATGCTGAGGCGATCCTCGAGGAGGACCACTACGGTCTCGAGCGTGTGAAGACTCGCATCCTCGAGGCACTGGCCGTCCGGAAGCGGGCGCCTGCCGGGCAAGGGACGATCCTCTGCCTCGTGGGCCCCCCAGGGGTGGGCAAGACCTCCCTGGGACGCAGCGTCGCTCGAGCGCTGGGGCGGCCCTTCGCGCGCGTGGCCCTGGGTGGGGTGCACGACGAGGCGGAGGTCCGCGGTCACCGCAGGACCTACGTGGGCGCGATGCCGGGGCGCATCCTCAAGGCTCTGCAGGAGGCTGGCGCGCCCGACCCCGTGTTCGTGCTCGACGAGGTGGACAAGCTGGGCCGCGGGATCCAAGGGGATCCGTCAGCGGCCCTGCTCGAGGTCCTCGATCCCGCGCAGAACGGGAGCTTCACCGATGCTTACCTCGGGGTCCCCTTCGATCTCTCACGGGTGTTCTTCCTCGCGACGGCGAACGTGCTGCACGAGATCCCCGGCCCCCTGCGCGACCGCATGGAGGTGCTCGAGCTGCCGGGGTACACGGAGGAGGAGAAGCTCCAGATCGCGAAGCGGCACCTGTGGCCCGAGCAGCTGGAGGCCGCGGGCCTCGGCCGCTCCGAGGTCCAGCTCCGTGCGAGCGGGCTCAAGGCTCTGCTCCGCGGATACACGCGCGAGGCGGGGGTCCGGGAGCTGGCACGCAGGCTCGGAGCGCTGTGTCGCCACGCCGCCCTGCGCTCCGCTCGGGGTCGCAAGCGGCGCCCGCTGATCGTGGATGGCGAGGCGTTGATGGACATCCTCGGGCCCGCGCCGTACGAACGGGAGGCCCGGGCGCGCCGTGCGGCCGTTGGCGTGGCCACCGGACTGGCCTGGACTCCGGTCGGAGGGGAGCTGCTCTTCATCGAGGCCGCGTCCATGCCCGGCAAAGGTGAGCTCGTCCTGACGGGGCACCTCGGCGAGGTCATGCAGGAGAGCGCGCGCATCGCGGTGACGCTCGCACGGGCGAACTCCGTCGCCTACGGGCTCAGCGAGCGGCCGCTGGAGGGGCTGGATCTCCACCTCCACGTGCCGCAGGGAGCGGTCCCGAAGGATGGTCCGAGTGCCGGCGTGGCCCTGACCTGTGCGCTGGTCTCCCTCCTCTCGGGGCGCAAGCTCCGAGCCGACCTGGCCATGACGGGGGAGGTCAGCCTCCGCGGCGCCGTCCTGCCCGTTGGGGGCATCAAGGAGAAGGTGCTGGCCGCGCTGGCGTCGGGCATCCGGACCGTGGCGCTGCCGCGGAGGAACCTGGTCGATCTGGAGGAGGTCCCGGCCGAGGCGCGAGAGCGCATGGAGTTCATCGGGCTCGACTCGATCGAGCAGGCGCTGGAGCTCGCCCTCCAGGGCAGGGCGGGGTGAGACGCCTTGCCGTCGTGATGAGACGCCTGCTGCGGTCGAGGGCATCCCTGGTGCTTCGGTGGAGCTGTCTCCTGCTCCTGACGATCCCAGGAGAGCCTGCCTTCGGGGAGAGCAGGAATCCGACGCGGCCTCATCCGGACTCCGAGAGCCGGACCCTCGTGAGCTGGGTCGACGGCCAGCCTCGGGTCGAGGTCAAGGTGCAGGTGGCGAGTCTGTTGGAGGTGCTGCCGAGCCTGGAGGTTGGGGACGGAGAGTTGCTCGACGTCGCTCGACTCGAGGCGGCACGCCCGGCGGTGGCCGAGTACGTGGACGACCACCTGAGGGTCGTCGTGGGCGGAGCCGAGGTGCTGTTCGAGGAGGGCACCGTGGCCTTCGTCGAACCGGATGGAGCGCGCTCACCTGACGGTTGGCAGTGGGTCCGAGTGGCCTCCAGTGGCCTCGGGCCCGTGGTGGCCGAGGGAGCGCCAGCGCTCCTAGTGGAGATGGTCCTCTTCCTGGAGACCAGCCCCGGACATCTGGACACCCTCGTCGTGCGCTGGCCGGATGCCCTCCCGGACGTGGCCGTCCTCTCCGCGGGCATCTCGACCTGGAGTGGTTCGCCCGGCGAATCCCTGCGGCGGGGCCAGGTCGTGGATGGCGCCCTGGGGGCGCTGCTCGGCGTCGGATGGCTGAGCGTGGCCCTGCTGCTTGCGGCGGGGGCCGGAACGGTTCGCGAGAGGAGCTCGCGGCTGTTCGTGCCGTGGCTCGGGGGGGCGGTCCTAGCCGGGAGCGCCGAGCTCGCGGCCCCCGGACTGTTCGGGCAGTGGATGGAGGCCAGGACGGCCGGGCTCGCTGCTGGGATCGTGGCCGTCTATCTGGGGCTCGACGGAGTCCTGGACAGGGACCGGAGGCGCCTTGCTTGGGAGGGACTCGCCGCCGGACTGGTGACGGGCGTGGCGGCCTCCCTGCACCCTGACCTGCTTCCGAACGCCCTGGACCCAGGGCTCGCGCGCGCTGGCTTCATGGGCGCCCTCCTGGCGACCACGGGCCTTGGAGGCCTCCTCCTGGCACGAATCGCAGCGCGTCTCGGCAGCGCCCTTCCTCTCGTCGTGGCAGTCGCCGGCCTCGTGGTCTTCGCCCTTCGCGCTCTCGGGAGCCTGGGGCCAGGCACCTGAGAGCGCAGGCGATCAGGCCAGCCGCTGGGCCAGCGCCTCGAGGCGCCCTGCGCTCTCGCGGAGCCCCCCTGGACGGCTGCGGATCAGCCAGGCGTGTCGATGCTGGGTCGCGGCGTCGACGGCCGACGACCTGAGGTCCTGGCGGACCGGTTCGGGCAGCTCCTCGAGCGGGGCCATCTCCGCCTCGAGGCGAGCGCGGGCGAGGCGGGTCCCGAAGGACGCGATGGCGGCCGCAGCCTCGAGCTCGGTGCGGCACGCTCCTCGCCCCGGCAGCAGGGTCAGAGCCTCCCGCAGCGCGGCCTCATGGGCCTCACAGCCGGCGATGGAGAGCTCCGGCGCCCGCTCGACCTCGGCCGCGTGGGCGTAGCGCAGGTGGAAGAAGGCCGCGGTGCCATTGACCGCAGGGGAGCCCAATGCCCTGTGAGCCCGGCCCAGGGCCACCAGGCCGCCGCCGGCTCCCTGGGAGGCGGGGACGAGCCAGTCGATGGCCTCCGCCAGATCGCTGGGCATGCTGCCGGGGTTCCAGGCCTCGGCAGCCGCCGCCACGATTCCGGGCCAGGCCGTGCAGGGAGGCTGCCAGTGGCCGAAGTCCCCCCAGTCCGTCATCAGCATGCCGCGCGCCCCGTGGTCGACGGCGGCGCGGATGGCCTCGCGCACGTTGGCCTCCATGTTGTCGACCCGCCCCAGCATGCTCTGCCAAGTGCTCGTTCCGGGGACCACCCAGAACGGGAGGCCGCTGGCCGCGAAGAGGGTCGCGTGCTCCTGGAACGGATGACCTGCCTCGTAGCCCCACTCGAGGGCCGTCGCATCGCGTGGGAGGCGCGGGACGAGGTCAGGGTGCTGCACGATGATGTCACCCCAGAACTGCGTGCGCCCACCGCGCTCCGTGACCCGCCTGTTCACCTTCTCGAGGTACTCCAGGTAGACGACGCCCTTGCCCTTGCTCTCGCAGAGCTGGCGACTCCGTCCTTCCCCGAGGTCGAAGGTCTCATCGAGCCCCACGTTGACCACGGGGCTGCGGAAGCAGGGCATGAGCTGGTCCAGCAGGTCCTCGACGAGCGCCAGCGATCCCGGGTCCTGGGGGCAGAGGGAGAACGGCTCCTTGGCGACGCTGAAGGCGTGTTCGATCCCCTCGGGACATTCGGCGAGCGGTGCGTACCGCGGCAGGGTCAGCCATCGGTGCATGTGCCCGAAGCAGTTCTGGTTGGCGGCCAGCTCGACGCCCACACCGGAGGCCCAGGCGTCCAGCTCGCGGACCTCCGATGGGGTCAGGGGGGACGCCTCCGCCCAGACCTCCTCGTGCCCCGCGTAGGCGAAGGTGTGCTCCACGTACAGCTGGAGGTGGTCGTACTTCAGGCTGCCCAGGAGATCGATGAGCGCCCGCAGCTCGTCCATCGTGGGGACGCGGTCCCGGGAGACGTCGAGCATGTAGCCTCGGCGCTCGAGGGCTGGCGCATCCTCGATGCGACAGCAGGGCATGCGACCGCCCTCGGCCAGGCGGAAGAGCTGGGCGACCGTCGCAGCGGAGGGGAACAGGAGCTTCTCGGGGGTGGTGACCCGGATCCCGCTGGGAGCGACCTCGATGCACATGCTCGTGAGGTCCGGGTTCACCGAGACGCGAACGAGGGCCTCGGTCGGGCCGCTGGCCTCCAGGGGGAGCCCCGGCAGGAACCGCTCGAGGGCCTGCTGCCAGGCCAGCGGTGCAGAGACGGCCAGCGGCCGATCCGCGTCGAGCGTGAGGACCTCCGGATGCTCGACCAGCGTCCGGGGGCGGGGGAGCAAGCGTTCGAGCCCAGGACTCATGGCGCGATTCTAGCGGTCCGCCCTTGCTAGGCTCGCAGCATGACGGGTGGCTGGTGGCGATTCGAGCGGCGCTGGTGCGGCTGGGCCCTCGGGGCCGTGGTCGTGCTCGGGGTCCTGCTGCGAGTCCATCACGTGCTGCGCCTCGCGGACCTGCCGACGTCCACGCACCCGACGATGGACGCGCTGTACCACGTGCAGTGGGCCCACTCCATGGTCGCGGGCAGCACCTTCGTGGAGGAGGCGTACTTCCGCCTGCCTCTGTACCCGTTCTTCCTCTCGATCTGTGAACGGCTGTTGGGGCCGGACCTCGAGGTCTGGAGGCTCGCGCAGGCCGGGCTGGGCGCGCTGACCGTACTGGGGACGTTCGCGCTGGGCCGGAGGGCGCTGGGGGAGGTGCAGGGACTCGGTGGGGCTCTGGTGATGGCCTCGGCCTGGCTGCCCGTGCACTTCGACACCCAGCTGCTCATCCCCGCGCTCTTCGTTCCACTACTGACCTGGGCCCTGTGGGCGACGCTGGGTGCGCTGAGGGACGCTTCCTCGAGGGGCGGGGCCCTGGCCGGGCTGCTGTGGGGACTCGCGACCCTCGCGCGGCCCACGGCGCTGATCATGGCGCCTGTCCTCGCTCTGCTCGGGCTGCGCAACGGGTCGCGCCGCGTGGCGCTGGTGCCGCTCCTCCTCGTGTGGGGAGCTAGCCTCGTCCCTGTTGCGATCCGGAACCGGGTGGTGGGCGGCGAGTGGGTCCCCCTCGCGACGCAGGCCGGGGTCAACCTGTGGATCGGCAACAACCCCGCGAGTGACGGTTCGGCGGCCATCGTGCCGGGGACGCGCGCGGGCTGGTGGGAGGGCTTCCATGATGCGCGGGCGCTCGCCAATCAGGAGGCCGGGCGCAGCCTGTCGCCCGCGGAGGTGTCGGCCCACTATCGCGGCAAGGCGCTGGCCTGGGCCCTGGACGAGCCTCTCGAGTTCCTCCTGCACCTCGGGTGGAAGGTCCGTCTCGCGTTCGCGAACCGTGAGCTGGGCAACAACCTCGAGCCGGGCTGGTTCGGGCTGGCTCACGATCCACTGCTCTTCAGGGGCTGGCTCCCCTTCGCTCTCCTCCATGCGCTGGCAGTGCTCGGCGCCTGGAGGCTCTCGCGGCGGTCCCAGGACAGCGAGACGGATCCGTCG
>WTJQ01000416.1 GCA_011524785.1 Planctomycetota bacterium
CGCTGAGAGGGCGCAGAGCCTGCTCAGGGCGCGCGCTCGAGGAGGGGGCCACGCGGCCGCCCCTCCCAGTCAACGCCCCCCTCGGGGAGCTCACCGGACCAGACCGACCCGTCGCGCAGGCTGCCGGCCAGGCGCCAGGGGATCCCCTCGGCGGAGCGGAGGTCGGCGGTCGAGGCCAGGAACAGGCCCAGGTGGGGCTCCCAGGTGGGGCGGGCCGCAGCCGACCAGCCGACCGTGCCGAGGGGGGTGCCGGCCTCGATGGCGTCCCCGACCGCGAAGCCGGGCGTCGCCTGCGCCAGCCCGGTGATCCACAGGAACTCCCCTGCGCCCAGGTCCAGCACGACGTGGTTGCCGACGGGATCGCGCCCCGCGGTCGGCGGGCCGTCGGGGAGCTGCGTGACGAGCGCGGCGATGCGGCCGCTGGCCGGCGCCGTCACGGAGGCGCCATGGGCGGGCCAGGCGGAGGGGTCCTCGGCCGCCCCCGCTCCCTCGGGCCGGTCCTGGACGAGCACCAGTCCGAAGCGGCGCGCCGGCTCGAGCACGAGCGGGTTGTTCTCGACGCCGTTGCCTCCCCAGCGCACGCGCCAGGCGCCCTCCACCGGGAGCTGGATCTCCTTCGCGGAGGGGGCGCGCTCCCGCGGCGCCGGATAGGGCACGGGGAAGGGCGCGATCCCGATGGTGAACGCCAGCGCCGTTGCCGGCCAGAGGCGCCGCCGCTGGAGGACGGGGCGCGAGCGCAGCGCACGGGCCAGGCCGAGGCCAGCGACCACGAGCGCGGCGAGCACCAGCTGGAAGCGGCCCTGCCCGTAGAGCCAGAGCTGGAGGTCGCCACCCGGCCGGCTGCCGAGGACGCCCCAGACGGCGAGCGTGGCGAGCGCCAGCGCGTAGGCGGCGAGGCCCCAACCCTCGGCGCCCCCGCCGCTGGGCGGCAGCGGATCGACCGGCTGCTCGGCCGCAGAGCGCTCCTTGCGTCGCTTGGCCATCACTCCTGTCCCCGGGCTCCCTCGGATCCGGCGTCGCCCCGAGGCCGGTTCCGCCCGAGCCTCTCGTGCGCGTCCACGAACTCGTGCGAGCAGAACGCGGCCAGCAGGGAGAGGTCGCCCGCGAGCACCGTCGCCCCGAGCAGCTCCGCGAACGGACGCGCGCCGCCGTCGCCCAGGCAGCCGAGCAGCTGCAGGCACTCACGCGCCGTGCCCTGCTGGCTGCCGCCCCCCACCGTGCCAACGAGCAGGGACGGGAGGTGGACCGAGGCGTAGAGGTCCCCCTCGGCGGTCAGGTCGAGGTCCAGGTGCCCCGTCGCGCACTCGGTGAGGTAGGCCAGGTCCTGGCCGCACGCGAGCATCACGCCCGCGAGGCCGTTGGCGCCCTGGACCGTCCAGTTCTGCGTGCCCAGCTGTGCGAAGCCCGCGGCGTAGGTCCGCGCGATCTCGAGCATCTGCTCGGGAGTGACCCGCGCGACCTCGGCGAGGACCGCGCGCGGCACGACCCCCTCGGCCACCACGCTGCGGCCGCGGCCCTCGACGAGGGCCCGCGCATTGGCTCGCTTCTCGACGTCCTGGCCGTGGACGAAGCGCTCGCGTGCCCCTGTCCGCTCCGCCAGGTCGGCGCTGATGCGCTCGGAGGCCTCGGCCGCCATGTTGATGCCGATGGCGTCGCCGGTCTGGAAGAGCAGGCGCAGCACCAGGCGGCGCCCCAGGACCTCGGGCTCGACCGCGGCCAGGGAGCCGTGCTGGGTGTGCTCGCTCGCCAGCAGCCGATAGCGATCGACGCTGCTGCGCGCCACGTCGGCCGCGCGCAGGGCCGCGTCCACGGCGTCGTAGACGAGGACCGGGTGCTGGGAGAGCCCCTCACGGACCGTGCGCGCCCGGGCGCCGCCGCCCTCGTTGAGCAGCCGCATGCCGCGGGAGTAGCTCGCGACCATGGCTCCCTCCGTGGTCGCCATGGGGACGTAGACCTCGCGCGGGCCGGAGGAGAGCTCGACCTGGAACGGGCCGGCGATCCCGACCGGCACCTGGGCCCAGCCGATCAGGTTCTCGATCTTTCCGCGCGCCTGCTCGTGCGGCACGGGTCCGCCGCTCAGGTGCGGCAGGGCGACGCTGGCGGTGCCCTCGCAGAGGGCCCGTCGTCGCTGGACGATCGCCTCGTGATGATCGTCGGGGCGATCCCGGGGGATCCGCGGCAGGCGGCCGGACGAAGTCATGGGGCGAGCCTAGGCTCCACCCCGGGTAGGGGGAAGCGCCGTCCCGGCCAGCCGGGGCCGGGCGCTACACTCCCGCCCGCACCCCGACCCCTGCACGCTCTCCCATGTCCCTCGACATCTTCGGCGCACTCACGGGCCTGTTCGTGATCGTCTACGACGGCTCGCACGCCCTCCGCTACACCCTCGGACGCGCCCGCGCCGTGGTCGGTCCCGGCATCCACTTCAAGGTGCCGCTGCTGCAGACCTTCAAGGTCGAGCAGACCAAGCACACGACCCTGGACCTGGAGCCCCAGGTCATCCAGCTGGACGACAACCTCGTCTACGAGGTCGACTGCAAGGTCCTCTACCAGATCGTCAACCTGCGCAAGGCCCTCATCGAGGTCGACGACCTCGTGACCGGCCTGCAGAACCGGGTCGTGATCGCGGTGCAGCAGGTGGTCTCCCGCAAGACCCGCGAGACGGTCACCGACGTCCAGGGGATGTGCGAGGAGATCAAGGCCGAGCTCCGCTCGATCGAGGACCGCTGGGGCGTGCGCATCCTGGAGTTCGGGTTCTCGAACATCAGCCCCTCCCCCACGACCCTCGAGATCACCCAGCTCGAGCTGCTCGCCCTCGAGAAGCAGCGCCTCTACGGCGAGCTGCGCAGCGAGGGCCTGACGGAGGAGAGCAGCGTCGCGCTGATCTCCGGCGCGGTGGTCAGCGTGCACCCCGACGAGCCCCAGCCGGGCCTGCGGGCGACGCGCGAGCAGGACGCGCGGGTCGCGGCCGCCCTCGAGGGCGAGCTCGAGGACCAGGCCGAGCAGGCGCGGAAGCGCCTGGCGGAGCGCACGCGCCTCGAGGACGGCGCCCAGGAGGGGCCGGCCGAGGGTGAGACCGAGGGCGAGGATCCGCAGTCGTGATCCCGCAGGGCGGCGGCCTGCTCGAGCGCATCCTCACCGAGATCGGGGACGACCTACTGGTCGTCGCCGCGGCCTCGGTGGCGGCGTTCTTCCGCGCCCTCTTCCGCACCATCGACTCGGGTCACACGGGCCTGCGCTTCACGTTCGGGCGCGCCGGCGGCGTCCTGCAGCCCGGCCTGCACCTCTTCGTGCCCTTCGTGCAGTCCATGCGGGTCGTGCCGACCCGCTCGCGCACCATGGACCTGCCCGCCCAGCGCATCGTCACGCTGGAGGGCCTCGTGTTCCGCGCCGATGCCAATGTCGTCTTCCGCGTCGTCGACCTGCACAAGGCGCTGATCCAGATCGACGACGTGCTCAAGGGCATGCGCCAGATGCTGGGCCTCTCGGTCCAGGAGGTGCTCCGCACCGCCAACCGCGCCACCATCCGCGACACGGAGCGGCTGGGCGCCGCGCTGCACGAGTCCCTTCAGAGGCGCCTCGATCCGTGGGGCATCGAGGTGGAGCGGGCCGGCTTCCCCTCGATCGCGCCCGACGAGAAGAGCATCCGCGTGACGCAGCTCCTCGAGATCACCGAGGAGCGGCGGAAGGCCCTGGCGCCCCTCCTCGAGACCACCGGGCGGCGCGACCTCGCTGCGGCGCTCGTGGGTGCTCGAGCCATGCCGATGAAGCGCACCAAGGCGCTGCTCCACCGGGAGCACCGCCGCCGGCGCGTGCTCCGCATCCGCCGCGCCCTGCGCACGAGCAAGGACGAGTGGGGCGACCGCAAGTGGACCCCTGCCCAGGTCCGCCGCGCGGAGCT
>WTJQ01000572.1 GCA_011524785.1 Planctomycetota bacterium
AGCAGGAAGTGGTCGCCGGGCGCGAGGGGGTCGAACACCGCCGTCTCCCAGGGCGTGTCGTTCGGCTCCACCTCTCCGTAGACCGGCGGGCCGCCCGCACCGACGACGCCGTCCACGATGGGTCCGCAGCTGCTCAGCAGCAGGCAGAGGATCCCCGCGCCGACCAGGGCGGAGGGCATGAGGCGGGACAGGAGGGAGCGGTCTTGCATGGCGATCTCCGGAGGTCAGGGGAGGCGTGGGGCGCAGACGGCCGCGCCCCCCCGACCGGGGGCACGAGCGGAGCGGCGTGGCCGCCTGCAGTCGTCCTGTCTCAAGGGCCGTGCCAGGCGGACATGGCGCTGCCCCAGGGGCCTGGAGGGCCGCTGCTCTCCGTTGTGGACACGCCCTGACCTCGCCAGGGGCCGCCGCGACCCCGCCGGACTTGGAGGAGAGTGGGCGGCTCGTCATGCTGGCTGGATGCCCAGCGGACGCGCCCTCGTCGCCTGGGGGGTGCCCGTCGCCCTCGCCTGCATTCACCAGTGGGTCGCCCCTCGCGGAGCGACCCTGTGGCTGGGGCTGCCCCTCGAGTGGTGGGTCCGGCTCGCTTGGATCGCGGCTGCGTGGCTGTACCTGCTCTGGTTCGCGCGAGTCGTCTGGCAGGTGGAGCCCGAGCCGTCGGAGAGTGAGGTCGGCGGCTCCCCCGACGGCTCGCCCGTGGAGCGAGTCCCATGACGCCTGCTCTCGTCCTCCTGGCCCTCTACGGCGCGGCGCTCCTCGTCCTCGGCTGGCTGGCCTCCCGCAGGGCCGCGAGCTCCCCCGAGGACTACTTCCTCGCCGGCTCCGGCTTGGGGACCGTCGTGCTGTTCATGGCGCTGTTCGGGACGAACTGCACGCCGTTCGTGCTCGTGGGCGTGCCCGGGCGCGCGTACCACGACGGAGCCGCGGTCTTCGGCCTCAACGTCCCGATCGTCGCCCTCGGCATCCCGCTCTCCTTCTGGGCGGTCGGCGTGCCCGCGCGCCGGCTGGCCCGACGGCTCGGTGCCCTCACGCCGGCCGAGCTCTTCGCGCGGCACCTCGGGAGCCGGCCCCTCGGCCTGCTGCTGTTCGCGGTCTTCACCCTGTACACGCTCCCCTACATGGCGACGGCCGTCGAGGGCGCTTCGCGGAGCCTCACGGCCGCGCTCCAGCTCGACCCGGCCCACGCGCCTCTTGCCGGAGCCGCCGTGCTCGCCGTCGCAGTGGGGTACACCTCCCTCGGCGGCATGCGCGCCACCGCGTGGACCAACGTCCTTCAGGGCACGCTCTTCCTGGGCTTCATGCTGGGCCTCGCGTTCGTGCTCCCAAGCCGCTTGGGCGGACTGGACGCGGTGTTCGCGTCCCTCCAGGAGCAGGAGGGCGCGCGGCTCTTCGAGCGTCCGGAGAACGGGCTGTACTCCGGTGGGGCTCTGGCCTCATGGAGCCTGGTGATCAGCCTCACCGTGGTGTCGTTCCCGCACATGCTGGTCCGCCTCGTGGCCGCCCGCAGCGAGGCCGCGCTGCGGCGCGTCTGCGTGCTCTACCCGCTCGCCCTGGTGGCGCTCTGGCTACCCGCTGTGCTCCTGGGCCTCCTGGGCAGGGCGGCCTTCCCCGGGCTGGAGGGGCGAGCCTCCGACCAGGTCTTCACGCGTCTCGTGGAGGAGGTCGCCCCCGCGGGGCTCGGCGCCTTCGGCCTGGTCGCGGTCCTCGCCGCCGTGATGAGCACCCTGGACGCCCAGCTCCTGACCCTGGGCTCGATGCTCTCGCGGGACGTCCTGCCCGGCCGGCGGGACGCGCGCGCCGAGGTCCGCGCAGGGCGCGCGTTCGCGGTCGTCGTGGCGGTGCTGGTCTTCGTCCTCTGGCGCCTCGCCCCGAGCTCGATCTTCGCGCAGGCGGCGGTGGCCTTCTCGGGGTACGTGACCCTGTTCCCGCTCCTCCTCCTGGGCCTGCGATGGTCGGGGAGCTCAGCGGGCGGCGCGATCCTGGGCGTCCTGACGGGGAACGCCGTCCTGTGGCTGGCCATGGGAGCTGCGACCGGTCCGGCTCCCGCTCCCCTGACCCCGGTCTGGGGCGGGCTGCTCCCAGCGGCCTGGGGCTTCCTCGCCGCGGCCGTCGGGACCTGGGCGGGGAGCCTCGCGCTCCCGAGCCCGCCCGGACGCTCGTCGGGCGAGCGAGCCGCCGCTGCTCCGTGAGCCGATGGGGGAACCCCGCCCCCCCCGGGTCCCGGACGGTGCGGGCCTTCTGGCATCATGCAGCGCCGCTGCGAGCCCGGCAGCACCCGCCCATGACCACGACGCGCCACACCTCCGAACGCTCCGGGGACAACGAGGCGCCGCGCCTCTGCGTCGTGACCTTCGGGTGCCAGATGAACCAGTACGACTCGTCGCTGGTCGAGGGCAAGTTCCGCAAGCAGGGCTATGCGACCACCGACCAGGTGGAGGACGCCGACGTGGTGCTGTTCAACACCTGCAGCGTCCGGGACCACGCGGAGGAGCGCACGTGGAGCTGGGTCGGGGAGCTCAAGCGGCTCAAGCAGGACAAGCCGGACCTCGTGATCGGGCTCATGGGCTGCATGGCCCAGCGCGTGGAGGAGGAGGCCTTCAAGCGAGCCGCGCACGTGGACCTGGTGGCGGGGACGCGCCAGTTCCACCACCTCCCGCGCATGGTCGAGGAGGTCCGCGCGCGTCGCGACGAGCCCGGCCGCCGGCTGGAGGAGCAGCGCATCTCCTACACCGACATGGCCTCCGAGGTCGCCTTCGACCGCGCCGGGGACGAGTGGTCGGGTGGGATGCACGCCTACCTCGCCGTCATGCGCGGGTGCGATCTCTCGTGCACCTACTGCGTGGTCCCGCACACGCGCGGCGGCGTTCAGAGTCGCCCCATCGCCGACCTCGTGGCGGAGGCCCGCTGGTACGCGGAGCAGGGGGTGAAGGTCCTCACCCTCCTCGGCCAGACGGTGAACAGCTACGGCGAGGACTTCCCCGCGCCCGGCACTGGCGAGGCGCGCGGCACCGGGCGCCAGGGACGCCCTGGGCTGGGCGACCTGCTGCGCGCCCTGCAGGAGGTCGAGGGCCTCGAGCGCATCCGCCTGATCACCCTGCACCCCTCCTACGCCACGCGCGCCCTCGCCGAGGCCATTCGCGACTGCGACAAGGTCGATCGGTTCCTGCCGCTGCCCGCGCAGGCCGGGTCGGACCCGGTCCTGAAGCGGATGAAGCGCGGCTACAACCTCGACCTGTACCGCAAGCGCGCGGACACCCTGCGCGAGGTCGTCCCGGACCTGGAGCTCGGGAGCGACTGGATCGTCGGGTTCTGCGGCGAGACCGACGAGGACTTCGCGGGCTCCCAGGCCTTCCTCGAGGAGCAGGGCTTCGTCGTGAACTACATCTTCAAGTACGACGAGCGGCCCGGCACGCGTGCGGTCGGGTACCCCGACGACATCGAGGTGGCCGTCAAGAAGGAGCGCCATCGCCTGCTGATGGAGACGGCCGAGCGCGTCCAGCGCGCCCGCTTCGAGGGCTGGCGCGGACGCACCGCGCGCGTCTTCGTGGAGTCGGTCTCCACGCGGGACGATCGCATCGTGCTCGGGCGCAGCGTCCACGGCATGCCGGTCTCCCTGCCAGGGGATGCCTCCCTCGTGGGGACCTATGCGTCGGTGCTCCTGGAGGAGTGCACGGCCTACGGACTCTCGGGGCGCATCGCGGAGGCGCCCGCCGAGGCGTGAGGGCTCTTCCCCTTGTTGCCACCGCGACCCTGCTCGGGGCCTGTGGGGATGCGGAGGGGACGCGCTATGCCATGCTTGAGGCGACGCTGGACGGCAAGCTCGTCCACGGCGCCATGCCCCAGGAGCAGCTGCTCGACACGAAGGGGGGCGGGCTGGCGCTGTTCGACGCCGACGGGGAC
>WTJQ01000516.1 GCA_011524785.1 Planctomycetota bacterium
CGTCGGTGTCCGCGTAGCGCGACCACTCGAGCCAGTCCCAGGCCATCCGCTCGCCTCGCCACGCTACGGCGAGCGGATGGCCTGGGACTGGCTCGAGTGGTCGCGCTACGCGGACACCGACGGCTACCAGGCGGACCCCACGCGCCAGAGCTGGCCCTGGCGCGACTGGCTCGTGCGGGCCTTCAACGACAATCGGCCCTTCGACGAGCTGACCGTCGAGCTCCTGGCGGGGGACCTGCTCCCGAACGCGACGCCCGAGCAGGTGCTGGCCTCGGCCTTCAACCGCCATCACCCGACGAACGGCGAGGGCGGCCGCATCTTCGAGGAGACCCGCGTCGAGAACGTCTTCGACCGGCTCGAGACGACCGCCACGGTGTGGATGGGGCTCACGATGGAGTGCGCCCGCTGCCACGACCACAAGTACGACCCGATCTCGCAGACCGAGTACTACGGCCTGTTCGACTTCTTCAACCAGACCTCCGACACGGGGCGGGGCAGCGGCGGCCGCGAGCGGCCCACCCTGGCGTACCTGCTGCCCGAGCAGCGCACGCGGGTTGCGGAGCTGCAGGCGGAGCAGCGCGCGCTCGCCGAGCGCAGCCGCGCCCCCGATCCGGAGCTCGACGCGCTCCAGGTCGCGTGGGAGGAGGAGCTGCGCCAGCGCCTCGCCGCGAACGCGGGGCTCGCCGAGCCGCTGGCGTGGGGCCCGTGGATCGTCAGCCGTCCCTTCCCGTCCGTCGGCGGGAACGCCTCCGGGAGCTTCGCGCACGTCTACGGCCCCGAGGAGCAGCTGGACCTCGCGGCCCTGGACCGCGCGGAGGCGGGCGAGCCCGAGGTCGCCGGGCTCCCGGGCTGGCACCTCGAGCCGGGCCTGCAGGACGGGGCGGTCTTCGAGCTGCCGTCGGACCTCGGCGCGGTGTACCTGACCCGCACCGTCCGCGCGCCGACCGACCGCGGCGTGAAGCTGTCGCTGGGCTCGGACGACGCCATCCGGGTCTGGCTCGACGGGGTCGAGGTCCTCTCGCGCAACGTCGCCCGCGGCGCGGCGCCCGATCAGGAGACCGTCGATCTCGACCTCACGCCGGGGGACCACCGGCTGCTGCTCAAGATCGTCAACACCGGCGGGCGCGCCGGCGTCTACTTCCGCGTGGTCGAGGAGCGCGCGGAGGGGCTGACCCCCACCGCCCTCGCGGAGCTGGCCAAGCCCGCCAGCGAGCGGGGTCCCCAGGCCCGCGCCGAGCTGCGCACGCTCTTCCGCCGGCGCCAGGCCCCGTGGTGGGCCGAGAACGAGGCGCGGCGCTCGGCGATCCGTCAGGAGCTCGAGGCCTCCAGGGGCTCTGCGCCGGTGGTGATGGTCATGGACCAGCTCCCCCAGCGCCGCACGACGCGCCGGCTCGAGCGGGGCGGCTACGACCAGCCGCGGGAGGAGGTGGCTCCCGGCGTGCCGGCCTTCCTGCCTCCGCTGCCGGAGGGCGCGCCCCGCAACCGGCTGACCCTGGCGCGCTGGCTGGTGTCCGGCGAGCACCCGCTCACCGCCCGCGTGACCGTCAACCGGATCTGGCAGCGGCTCTTCGGCCGCGGCCTCGTGGCGACGCCCGAGGACTTCGGCCGTCAGGGAGAGGCGCCGTCGCACCCCGAGCTGCTCGACTTCCTGGCCCAGCGCTTCGTCGCCAGCGGCTGGGACCTCAAGGCGCTGCACCGGGACATCCTGCTCAGCTCCGCCTACCGCCAGAGCAGCCGCGTCGCGCCGTGGCACCTGGAGGAGGACCCCGACAACGCGCGCCTCACCCGCCAGTCCCGGCACCGCCTGCCGTCGTGGATGCTGCGCGATCAGGCGCTGGCGCTCTCCGGCCTGCTGGTCGGGGACCTTGGGGGCCCACCCGTCCGCCCGTACCAGCCCGAGGGCGTCTGGGCCGAGGCCACCTTCGGCACCATCCGCTACAACCCCGACTCGGGCGACGCGCTCCATCGCCGCAGCCTCTACGTCTTCTGGCGCCGGATCGTCGGGCCGACCGTCTTCTTCGACGGGGCGCGGCGGCAGACCTGCGAGGTCCGGCCCAGCCGCACGAGCTCACCCCTCGACGCCCTGACGACGCTCAACGAGACGGCCTACGTCGAGGCCGCGCGCCGCTTCGGAGCGCGCGCCGCGGGCCAGGCGGCCTCGACCGAGGAGCGCATCGCCTGGGCCTTCCGAGCGGCCACGGCGCGGGACCCCGAGCCCGACGAGCTGGCCATCCTGGTCGCCCGTTACGAGGAGGCCCTCACCTGGGCCCGTCAGCGGCCGGAGGAGGCCCGCGCGCTCCTGTCCGTGGGAGAGAGCGCTCTCGGCTCGGACGCGCCTCCCGCGGAGCTCGCTGCCCTCGCCGTCGTGTGCGGCGTCGTCCTCAACCTGGACGAGGTCCTCACGCGCCCCTGACCTGGATCCGCCCCTCCCGATGGAGTCCTCCCTCGAACCCACGCCCCTCCGCGATGCACGCGCCGTGACCACGCGGCGCGCGCTCCTGGCGCGTGCGGCCGGCGGCGCGGGCTCCCTGGCCCTGGGCTCGCTCTTCGCGCGGGACCTCGAGGGTCCCGAGGTGGGGGTCCTGCAGGGGGCCGGCGGCGGCGTGCACCGCCCGGCCAAGGCCAAGCGGGTGGTGTACCTGCTCCAGAACGGCGGGCCGTCGCACGTCGACCTCTTCGACCACAAGCCGAGCCTGCGCGCGCAGCACGGCGAGCAGATCCCCGACAGCTTCGTCCAGGGCGTCCGCTTCAGCTCGATGCTCGACGGCCAGGGCGAGAAGCCGCTGCTCGGCAACCTGCCCGACTTCGCGCAGCACGGGGAGTGCGGCGCGACGGTCTCGAGCTTCCTGCCGCGCACGGCCGAGGTGGTCGACCACCTGTGCTTCGTGAAGTCGATGCACACGACCCAGGTGAACCACGCGCCCGCGATCACCTACTTCCTCACGGGCTCCGAGCGCCCCGGCAGGCCGAGCATCGGCGCCTGGCTCTCCTACGGGCTCGGCAGCATGAGCGAGGACCTGCCCACCTTCGTGGCCATGACCTCGCGCGACCAGGGCGCGACCTGCGGGCAGATCTTCTACGACTGGTACTGGGGCAGCGGCTTCCTGCCGAGCCAGCACCAGGGCGTGAAGTTCCGCGGGCAGGGGGACCCGGTCCTCTACCTGCGGGATCCCGACGGCCTGCCGCGCGACCTGCGCCGCGGCATGCTCGACGACCTCGCGGCCCTGAACGAGCGCCGGGCCCAGGAGGTCGGGGACCCGGAGATCCGCGCGCGCATCGCCCAGTACGAGCTGGCCTATCGCATGCAGACCTCGGTGCCCGAGCTCACCGACCTGTCGGACGAGCCGGAGCACGTGCTCGCGCTCTACGGGCCGGACGTCCGCCGCAAGGGCAGCTTCGCCTACAACTGCCTCATGGCACGGCGGCTCCTCGAGCGCGGGACGCGCTACGTGCAGCTGCTCCACGCGGGCTGGGACCAGCACCGCAACTGGAACACGCAGCTCGAGGTGCAGTGCCGCGACACGGACGCCCCGTCCGCGGCGCTGGTGCAGGACCTGGCCCAGCGCGGCCTGCTGGAGGACACGATCGTCGTGTGGGGCGGGGAGTTCGGCCGGACGCCCTTCTGCCAGGGCGTCCTCGGCGCCCCGAACCAGGGGCGCGACCACCACCCCTACGGCTTCACCTACTGGCTCGCGGGCGGCGGCTTCCGCCCGGGCCACACCCACGGAGCCACGGACGAGTACGGCTTCAACGCGGTCGAGGACCGCGTCAGCGTGCACGACCTGCACGCCACGATCCTGCACCAGCTCGGCATCGACCACGAGCGCTTCACCTACCGCTTCCAGGGCCGCCGCTATCGGCTGACGGACGTGTTCGGCGAGGTGGTG
>WTJQ01000461.1 GCA_011524785.1 Planctomycetota bacterium
AGGGGCGCTCCCTCACGTCCCGGCGCCTCCGCGGGCGTCGGAGTGAGATCGCTGGAGGACTCGCCAGGCCCGGCGCCCGGATCGAGGGCCAGCGCGACGAGGATCCCCAGGGGGACGAGCAGCAGGAGCAGGCGACGGCCGTTCATGGAGGGGCGGGGGAACGACAGCGGTCGGTCCCCTGATCCCGGACCTTCGCACAGAGGCTCCCTCCCTTCATCCCCGACCGGGTGATTTCGGGCCTCTCCCAGGGGCCGTGGACCTTCCGGGGGGCTCGGCTCGGGCACCCAGTTCCATGGCCCTTGCCAGCGAGCCGAGTCCGGTCGCCCATCGTGGCCGCGCTCCAGTGGAGGGCGGTCTCGCAGGGCGGGAGCGGCGGTTAGGCTCCTGCCATGGCTGAGACCCGACCGAGCCCCGGCTCCCCCGAGGAGTGGCGCGAGAGGACCCATGCTCCGGCCGCGGAGCGGCGGCCGGAGCGCCGGCCCGCCTTCCAGACGCCCTCGGGGCTACCGCTCGAGCCGCTCTACGGCCCGGCTCCTGACGGCGGGTGGCCCGGCGAGTACCCGTACACGCGCGGGGTCCAGCCGACGATGTACCGCGGCCGGCTGTGGACCATGCGCCAGTACGCCGGCTTCTCGAGCGCGCGGGCGACCAACGAGCGCTTCCGGCTGCTGCTGGAGGGCGGGCAGACGGGGCTGTCCACGGCCTTCGACCTGCCGACGCAGCTGGGCTTCGACTCCGACGACCCGCTCGCCGCTGCCGAGGTCGGCAAGGTCGGCGTCCCCGTGAACTCGATCGCGGACCTGGACGAGCTGTTCGAGGAGATCCCCCTCGACCAGGTGTCGGTGTCGATGACGATCAACGCCACCGCCACGTACCTGCTCGCGGGGGTCGTGGCCCTGGCACGCGAGCGAGGCCTTGACCCCGCGCGCCTGCGCGGCACCGTCCAGAACGACATCCTCAAGGAGTACGCGGCGCGCGGGAACTACCGCTTCCCGGCGCAGCCCTCCATGCGGCTGGTGACCGACCTGATGGCGTGGTGCCGGGACCACGTGCCGTCGTGGAACACCGTGAGCATCAGCGGCTACCACATCCGCGAGGCGGGGGCGACGGCGGTCCAGGAGCTCGCGTTCACCCTCGCCAACGGGCGGGCCTACGTCCGCGCGGCGGTCGAGGCCGGGCTCGAGGTCGACGCCTTCGCGCCGCGGCTCTCGTTCTTCTTCAACGCCCACAACCACCTCTTCGAGGAGGTCGCCAAGTTCCGGGCGGCCCGGCGCATGTGGGCGCGCATCATGCGCGAGGAGTTCGGGGCCAAGGACCCGCGCTCCTGGACCCTGCGCTTCCACACCCAGACCGCCGGCTCGATGCTGACCAGCCAGCAGCCGGACAACAACGTGGTGCGCGTGACGGTGCAGGCCCTCGCCGCGATCATGGGGGGGACCCAGTCCCTCCACACGAACTCCCGGGACGAGGCGCTCGGGCTGCCGACCGCGGCCAGTGCTCAGCTCGCGCTGCGCACGCAGCAGATCCTCGCTCACGAGAGCGGCGTGGCCGACGTCATCGACCCCCTCGGGGGAGCGCCGCTGGTCGAGCACCTCACGGACGCGCTCGAGGAGGAGGCCCTGGCCCTCATCGCCCAGGTGGACGAGCGCGGCGGCCCGGTGGCCGCCGTCGAGAGCGGCTTCGTCCAGCGCGAGATCCTGCGCTCCGCCCTCGAGTGGCAGAAGGACGTCGAGCGCGGGGAGCGCGTGGTCGTGGGCGTGAACCAGTACGAGGTCGAGGAGGCCGAGCCCGAGATCTTCCGCCCCGACCCGGCCGAGCGCGACGCGGTCCTCGCGACCCTCGAGCGGGTCCGTACCGAGCGTGATCCCTCGCGCGTGGACGGGGCCCTGCGCGCCGTGGACGAGGCCGCCCGCGGCACGACCAACCTGATGGAGCCGATCCTCGCGGCGGTCGAGGCCCGTGCGACCCTCGGCGAGGTGAGCGGCGCGCTGGAGGGCGTCTTCGGGCGGTTCCAGCCGCCCGAAGTGGTCTGACAGGGGGCGTTTCCAGCCGCCGGATGCGGTCCGACTGAGGGCGGCTCAAGCCGCGGAGCGCGATCAGGAGAGCAGCGCCTCATTGCGCCCGAAGCGATTCGACGAGGGCGGTCCCAGCCGCCCCGGCGCCTCACTTCGTGTAGCCCATCGCGTCGAGCGCGCTGCGGGTCGCCGCGCCGCCGCCGACGCCAGCGGGGCGGACCTCCAGGCCGGCGGCGATCCAGCGCGCGAGCAGGTCCTTGAGGGCGTCCACGCGCTCGGCATCGGGCTCCGCCACGGGGGCGGTCGCCCCCGGATCCGTGGCGAGGTCGTAGAGGACGGTCCACTCCGCCTCGTCGCCGCGTGCAGGCGCCCAGACGAAGAGCTCGCCGCGCGCCGTGCGGACGCCGTGGACCTCGCGGTTGACCGAGGTGGGGGCGCCGGGACGACGGACCACGCCCAGGCTGGTCGTGAAGAAGCGAGGCGCGCTCGCGCGCGGCTCGGGGGGCGGCCCCTCGGCGAGGCCCGTGGCCGCGAGGACCTGGTCGAACGCCATACGGTTCTCGACGGGGCGGGCCTCGCGCACGCCGGCCGGGACGGAGGGGCCGGCGAGGACGAGGGGCGCGCGCACGAGCTCCTCGTGCAGCTGGCTCCCGTGATAGAGCAGCCCGTGCTCGAGGAACTCCTCGCCGTGATCGCTCGTCACGACGAAGAGGGTGCGGTCGGTGAGCCCCAGCTCCGCGACCGTGTCGACGAGGAGGCCGAGCGCCGCGTCGGCCTCGGCCACCGTCGCGTCGTACGCGCTCTCCTGGTTCGCGAGCAGCTCCGTCAGCCGCTCCTCGTCCACCGCGAGACCCTGCAGGCGCTTGGCGAGGAGCCCGTAGAGCTCGTCGCGGCCAGCCGAGCCGAGGTAGGGGCCCTCGATGCGATCCCGGAAGGCCGGGCTCGGCACGTACTCGTGCGGGTCGGTCAGGTGCACGTACGCGAACCAGCGGCCCGGCCCGGCGCTGGCCTGCTCCCGGATCCAGCCGGCCGCGTCCCCAGCGACCTCGCCCCCGGGGGCCCAGGCGTACGAGCGGAAGCTCCCGAAGCCCTGGTCGAACTGCTTGTCGGGCTGGACGAGCGGGTTCGAGGAGAAGGCCGCCGTGTCCCAGCCGGCCGCGCGCAGGCGCTCGGGCAGGGTGTCCAGAGCCTGCGCGAGGTAGCAGGACTCGTAGGACAGGACCCCGTGCTGCTGCGGGTCGAGGCCGGTCAGGAGCGAGGCCGTCGAGGGCCAGGTCCAGGGCGACGCGGTCCAGGCCGACTCGTGCGCCACGCCGCGAGCGGCCAGGGCGTCGAGGCGGGGCGTGAGCTCGCCGGGGTGTCCGAGGTGCCCCACTCGATCCGCACGCAGGGTGTCGATCACCACGAAGACCACGTGGGGGGCCTGGGGGCTGGCCTCCAAGTGGGGACGCTCCTCGCGCACCACGAGCTCCAGCAGCCCGAACGCGGCCGGGGGCTGGCCGTCGCCCTCGAGGGCCTCGGTCGTCAGGCGCAGGGTCCGTGCTCCGTCCATCGCCAGCTCGCCGATGGGGGAGCCCTCGGCAGAGGGGCGGACCCACGTCCGCTCCTCCATCGCCACTGCCGGTCCGTACGGCCGCACGGCCTCGAACGCCGTGCGCCCATCCAGCTCGACGCGGAAGCGCACGAGGCCGGTCCCCTCCGCCTCGAAGGCCGCGGCCCCGAACCCTGCGGCGATCCGCAGGGTGCAGCCGGGCGGGGGCGTGCCGAGGTCGACCTCCACCTGCGCCCCGACGCCGACGTCCCAGCAGGGGAGGGGGCTGGTGTCGAGGTCCCGTCGCTTGGAGGGCGCGAGGGTGTCCACGCGGATGGCCTCCTCGGCGTCGCGTCCTGGAGAGGCCGTGAGCACGGAGGCCGCCTCCGGCATCAGGAGCAGGGACGCGTGCACCCTCTCGACCGAGAGGCGCCCGACCTCGACCTCCTTCACGCCGCCCCCGCAGCCGATGAGGCTCGCGAGGGCGAGGGGCACGATCCAGCGCGGGCGGCTCATCGCCCCGATCCTAGCGAGCCCGCTCCGGCGGCTTCACGAAGCGGCGCCAGTCCTGCAGGGTGCCCAGGGTCGAGGCGTCGGTGACGACGATCGGGTCGCCGGGCCAGGACGTGTACCACTGCCAGCGAACGGCGGGCGCACCCAGGACGACCCGGGCCTCACCCGGCAGGTTCGAGCGCAGCAGCTCCACGTTCCCGCCCTCGGCCGCGTGGCTGGCCCGGTACGCCACCAGCCCGTTGGCTGGCTCGGCGGCGACGTTGACGCGCTCCGGCAGGGCGAGGCCCGCGGCCTCGAGCTCGGCCGCGAGGGGAGGCAGGACGGAGAGGGGCCCCTGGTGCTCCTCGGCCCATGCCACGAGCTCCTGCAGGAGGGCCTCACTCGAGGGCTGCGCCTCGATGGCCTTGGCGGCCTGGTCCTGCAGCCATGCGCCGGGAAGGGCGAGCACGGCGGCCAGGCCGATGGGCACCGCCAGGGGCGAGCGGAAGAAGCGCCCCAGCCCGCGGGCTCCCTCGGCGGCGAACAGCACCAGGAACGGCAGGAACACGAGCAGGTTCCTCACGAACAGGACGCGCTGGCGCGTGAGGACGACCAGCAGGAGGAGGGGGACGATCAGCAGCAGGGCCGCCTCGCGCGGGGCGCTGCGGCTCCACTGGACGACCCCGGCGAACGCGAGCAGCGTCACCATGGCGGCCAGGGGGCGCAGGCCGGCGCCCAGGTGCAGGCCGAGGTACTCGAGCGCCAGGGAGAGGTGCATCAGCCCGGGCTCGACGCTGAAGCCGTAGTGCCCGATGCCGTAGTGCTGGACCTCCCACAGCACGTCACGCACGAACAGCTGGGGCTCAACGAGGGCCCCCGGAGTCGTGACGAGGAAGGTGAGGGCGGCGACGGCCAGGGCCTCGAAGGCTCCCCTGAGTCCGGATCGACCCCAGGCCACCCAGGCGAGGGGCAGCAGCAGGATGCCGGCCGTGTACTTGGTCCCGAGGGCGAGGCCCGCCGCGACGGCCGCGGGCCAGAGGGCGCGCTCCCGGGAGCGGCCACGCACGGCGAGCCAGAGGAACAGCGCCGTGAACTGCATCATCACGGGGTCCGGGGCGATCCAGCGGGCGTGGTAGCCGAGCTCGAACCCCGTCGCCATGACCGCGGCGGCCCAGAGCCCGGCGCCGACGCCGAGCAGGTGCTGAGTGAGCAGGAAGACCCACAGCACCGACAGGGCCGTGAGGACGAGGTACACGCTCCTTGCCCGCACGAGGAACTCCGGTGAGCGGATCGTCTCGAGCAGCCCGGCCTTGTCCAGGTCGAGCGGCTGCTGGCCCTCGGCGGTCCCGTCGAGCAGAGGGTCCCCGACGCGGCGCTCGTGCACCACCCGCGCGCGGCTCCACGGTCGCTCTGCGAGCTCGGGCAGCAGGGCGGCGGCGTTCAGCCAGAACGTGCCCGAGGGGTAGTTGTACCAGCCCGGCAGCAGCCGCTCGGTCTCGACGGCGTGCGCGAGGTTGTTCTGGTGGAGGGGGTCGTCCCAGTAGCGCCCGAAGTCGAGGCCGCGCGCGCCGGTGAACACGAGCCACGCGAGGGGGAGCAGCGCGAGCAGGCTCCACCAGCGGCTGGCTCGGGGCCGGGGCTCCGAGGAGGGGGCCACGGCCTCCTCCAGCTCACCGCTCTCGAGGGGCGGCACGACCTCCGGATCCTCAGCCATGGAGCCGCTTGGCGAGGATCAGCTTGAGCATGCGCAGCGCCGTGCGCGAGACGTGGAGCAGTCCGTCGGAGTGCTTGGACTCGCCCCCGACGCGCGGGCAGTAGCTCACCGGGATCTCGATGACGCGCTGCCGCGCCCGGAGCACCTCGATCATCATCTCGGGCGAGAACTCGGGGCCGACGCCCTGGACCTCGTCGCGGATCTTGTCCCAGGTCGAGCGCCAGAGCGCCCGGTAGGAGCAGCCGACGTCCGTGAAGCGGGGCTCCTGGGACCACCAGAGGACCTCGATCAGCTTGCCGACGACGATGTTGCCGAGCCGCAGGAGGCCGCCCATGTTGGAGCCCTGCTCGATCATCTCGCGCGTGGTCCGCGTGCCCATGACCATGTCCGAGTCCTTCAGGAACTCGAGGAACTTGCCCAGGTCCTTGGCTCGGAAGGAGTGGTCCGCCTCGGTGATGACGAGGATGTCGCCCACGGCGTGGTCGAGGCCCCACTTGATCGTGTCGCCGTAGCCCGTGAGGGAGACCGTCTCGACGCGTGCGCCCGCGGCTCGCGCGCGCTCCGCGGTCCGGTCCTTCGAGGAGTTGTCGACCACCAGCACCTCGTCCACGTGGTCGACGAAGTCCCGCACCACGTGCTCGATCGAGTCCTCCTCGTTGTACGCCGGGATCACCACCGAGGTCCGGTAGGACTCGAAGGCGCGCGTGCGGGCGAGGTGGTTGGCGGTGTGGTGGTCCTCGATCGAGTTGACGTTGAGGTAGTCCCCCTCGAGCTCGAAGGGCAGGACCCGCAGGCCCTCCCGGGCCGCGTCCCGGATCACGTCCGTCAGCTCGACCCGGCCCGAGCGGGGGCTCGGGGGCGTCGTCCGGATGCGGTCGAAGAGCGCGGGGGTGAAGGCGTAGGTCCCGCAGCCGAGCAGGTCGGTGGCGGGGGCCTCGGGCTTCTCCTCCAGGTCGACCACGCGCCCCTCCTCGAGGACCACGGCGTAGTTCTTCTGGATGCGGCGCGCATCCGCCGTGCGCTGGACGGCGCAGCAGGCGAACCACTCGCCCTCGGGGGCGAGGTCCCGGTGGTTGGAGTCCAGGTAGACCTCGTCCCCCAGGACCGTCACGAAGGGGCGCGTGAGGTGCCCCTCCGCCAGGGCGATGCCCTTGGCCAGGCCGATCTTGGGGTCAGGGCAGTCGACGTACCGAACCTCGACGCCGAACGCGCTCCCGTCCCCGAGGGAGGCCCGCACCTGCTCCGCCATGTGCCCGACGATGACCACGATCTCGCGGATCCCGAAGTGGTCCCTCAGGAGCTCCACGTTGCGGTGGAGGATCGGCTTCCCGCCGACCTCCAGGAGCACCTTGGGCATCCAGGAGGTGGTCGGCCAGGCGCGGACGCCTTCGCCAGCGGCGGGGATGAGACCGAGGTCGAACATGGAGTCGAGGCAGGACCCAGCATAGCCCTCCGCGCCCGCGCATCCTCACGCCATGTGGCGCCTCGGTGGACCCGCGAGGCGGACGGCGGCGAGCCTCCAGCGAGGCCCTGTGCCCGGACCAGCAGCACCTCCGCGCGAGGCGAGCGCCGCCGCCCCTCCGGGGCCCACCCCGGGGCTAGGATGCGGGGCGCCCGCGGGAATGCCGAACTCCGCGCGGGCCGTCCTCCCGTGCAGCCTCCCCAGTCCCTCCAGGGGGTCGTCCTCGACCTCCACCACGTGGCCATCGTGGTCGGCTCGATCGACGAGGCCCGGGCCCTCTACGTGGACGGCCTCGGGCTCTCCGCCGGCGAGGTCGAGCACGTCGCCGACCAGAAGGTCAACGTGCTCGTGACCTGGGCCGGCTCGCAGCGCATCGAGCTCGTCGAGC
Source organism: Planctomycetota bacterium (assembly GCA_011524785.1). GTDB lineage: Bacteria > Planctomycetota > UBA1135 > UBA1135. Next base: position 7,603 of record WTJQ01000461.1, read on the forward strand.
CGGCTGCCGAGGACTCCCCCGTGACCCGCTTCCTCGAGCGCGGTGGGGGCCTGCATCACCTCGCGTGGCGCGTGGCCGACGTGGCCGCCGCCCTCGACCGCCTCCGCGAGGCGGGAGTGCGCCTGATCGACGAGGCCCCGCGTCCCGGGGCCCACGGCACCCGCATCGCCTTCCTCCACCCCAAGTCCACCGGCGGCGTCCTGATGGAGCTCGTCGAGGATCCCCACGCCTGACCCCCGACCCACCATGAGCCAGGAGACCCCCCAGGAGCGGCTCCTCCGCATGCGCGAGCAGGCGCTCGCCGGCGGCGGCCCCAAGCGCATCGAGGCCCAGCACGCCAAGGGCAAGCTGACGGCCCGCGAGCGCATCGACTTCCTCGTGGACGAGGGCTCGTTCGTCGAGCTCGATCGCTTCGTCACCCACCGCTGCACCAACTTCGGCATGGAGGAGCAGCAGATCCTCGGGGACGGCGTCGTCACCGGGCACGCGCTGGTGGAGGGCCGGCCGGTCTACCTCTACAGCCAGGACTTCACGGTCTTCGGCGGCAGCCTGAGCGAGACCCACGCCGAGAAGATCTGCAAGGTCATGGACGCGGCCGTGAAGAACGGCCTGCCGGTCATCGGCCTGGGGGACTCCGGTGGCGCTCGCATCCAGGAGGGCGTCTCGAGCCTCGGCGGCTACGCCGAGATCTTCTGGCGCAACACGCGCGCATCCGGCGTCGTTCCCCAGATCTCCGCGATCATGGGCCCCTGCGCGGGCGGGGCGGTCTACAGCCCGGCCCTGACCGACTTCGTGTTCATGGTGGAGGGCACCTCCTACATGCACATCACGGGCCCCGACGTGGTCAAGACCGTGACCCACGAGGTCGTGACCTCCGAGGAGCTCGGCGGCGCCTCGGTCCACGCGGAGCGCTCGGGCGTGTGCCACTTCACGCACCCCGACGACAAGACCAGCCTCAACGCGGTCCGGCGCCTGCTGTCCTACCTGCCGCTCAACAACGCGGAGGACCCGCCCTTCGTCCCGAGCGACGACCCCGCGGATCGCCAGGACGGCTCGCTCGACTCCCTCGTCCCCGAGGACCCCCAGAAGCCCTACGACATGCGCGACGTCATCACGCGCATCGTGGACCAGGGCTCGTGGTTCGAGGTCCAGGAGGCGTTCGCGCGCAACATCCTCTGCGGCTTCGCGCGCCTCGGCGGGCGCGTGGTCGGCATCGTCGCGAACCAGCCGGCGGTCCTCGCCGGGTGCCTCGACATCGCCGCGAGCGAGAAGGCCGCTCGCTTCATCCGCTTCTGCGACGCGTTCAACGTGCCGATCGTCACGTTCGAGGACGTGCCGGGCTTCCTGCCGGGCACTGCCCAGGAGTACGCCGGCATCATCCGCCACGGAGCGAAGCTGCTGTACGCGTACTGCGAGGCGACGGTGCCCAAGGTGACCGTGATCACGCGCAAGGCCTACGGCGGCGCCTACGACGTGATGGCGTCCAAGCACGTTCGCGCGGACCTCAACGTCGCCTGGCCCGGCGCCCAGATCGCCGTCATGGGGGCCGCTGGCGCCGCGAACATCATCCACCGCCGGGAGATCGCCGCGTCCGACGATCCAGAGGCGATGCTCGCCCAGAAGACCCAGGAGTACGAGGAGACGTTCAACAACCCCTACCGGGCCGCGGCCCGCGGGTTCGTGGACGACGTGATCGAGGCGCACACGACGCGCCCGTACCTGATCCGAGCGCTCGAGGTGCTGCGCAGCAAGCACGAGCCCGGCCCGACCCGCAAGCACGGGAACATCCCCCTCTGAGCCATGTTCCGCCGCATCCTCATCGCCAACCGCGGGGAGATCGCCCTGCGGGTCATCCGGACCGCCCGCGAGATGGGTGTCGAGTGCGTCGCGGTGCACTCCGACGCCGATCGCAAGGCGCTGCACGTACGCATGGCCCACCGGGCCGTGTCCCTCGGAGGGGAGACCCCTGCCGAGAGCTACCTGCGCCAGGAGGCCATCATCGAGGCCGCCCTCAGCAGCGGCGCGGAGGCCATCCACCCGGGCTACGGGTTCCTCTCCGAGAACGCCGCGTTCGCGCGACGGGTCGAGGAGGCGGGCCTGGTCTGGATCGGCCCGCCCGCGGACGCGATCCACGCGATGGGCGACAAGATCGAGAGTCGGCGCGCGATGGTCGCGGCCGGGGTCCCCTGCGTCCCGGGCCTGACCGATCCCGTGGACGACGTGGCCGCCGCGGCCGAGGCCGCGGAGGACATCGGCTACCCGATCGCCATCAAGGCCGCGGCCGGCGGTGGCGGCAAGGGCATCCGCGTCGTGCGGGATCCGGCCGACATGGAGTCCGCCTTCCGAGCGGCCTCCGGCGAGGCGGTCACCTCCTTCGGGGACGGCCGCGTGTACCTGGAGCGCTACCTCGACGAGCCGCGGCACGTCGAGATCCAGGTGATGTTCGACGCCCATGGCAACGGGGTGCACCTGTTCGAGCGCGAGTGCTCGATCCAGCGCCGCCACCAGAAGCTCGTCGAGGAGGCTCCGAGCCCGGTGATCGACGAGGCGACCCGCTCGGCCATGGGGGAGGCCGCGCTGCAGGCGGCCCGCGCCGTCGGCTATCGCGGAGCGGGCACCGTCGAGTTCCTCTGGTCGGGGGGCGAGTTCTTCTTCCTGGAGATGAACACGCGCCTCCAGGTCGAGCACCCGATCACCGAGCAGATCACCGGCATCGACCTCGTGCGCCAGCAGCTCCTCGCGGCGGCGGGGGAGCCACTCGAGCTGAAGCAGGAGGACCTCACGATCCACGGGCACTCGATCGAGGTCCGGATCAATGCGGAGGACCCGACCCAGGGCTACCTGCCCTCGACCGGGGTGCTCCAGAACCTGCGGGCGCCGGGCGGTCCCTGGGTACGCCTCGACACCGGGATGTACCGCGGCATGGAGGTGGGCCTGGCCTACGACCCCATGCTCGGCAAGCTGATCGTCTGGGCCCCCGAGCGTTCGCAGGCCATCGAGCGCATGATCCGCGCCATCCAGGAGATGAACGTGGGCGGCGTGCGGACCTCGCTCCCGGCGGCCCTCACGGTGCTCGAGCACGAGCGATTCCGGAGCGGCGACTACGACACGCACTTCCTGGAGAGCCTGACGATCGCCCCCCCCGACCAGTACCTGCGCATCACGGCGGCCGCCGCGGCGATCCACCGTCACCTGCTCGCCCAGCGGCGCGCCCTGGCGCCCAGCACCGCGGACCGTGCGGGCTGGCGGGATCGAGGACGAAGACAGGACGCGGCGGTGCGCGCCCACGCGGACGACCACGGCGTCAGCCGGACCGGAGGCCAGGCATGAAGTACTTCCTGCAGTGCGGCGATCGCGAGGTCGAGGTCGAGCTGGTCGAGCGCCTCGGGCGGCTCGAGGTCACCGTCGACGGTGAGCCCCTCGAGATGGAGCACCACGAGATCGATCGCCTGGGCCAGGTCGTGATCCAGCAGGGGCCCGACGCCTACGCGGTCTCCGTGGAGGGCGACGAGCACATGGCGCACGTGACCCTCGCCGGCCACGTCTACTCCTTCGCCATGGAGGACGAGCGCGAGCGCGCCGCCCACCTCGCGGAGCGTGCCGCCCGCGGCGGCGGCGGCCCCCTCAAGGCCGTCATGCCCGGCTTCGTGGCCGAGGTCCGGGTCCAGCCGGGTGACGCCGTGGCCGAGGGGGACGCCCTGCTCGTGCTCGAGGCCATGAAGATGCAGAATGAGATCCAGGCCCCTGCCGACGGGGTCGTGGAGTCGGTCGCCGTCGAGGCGGGACAGGCCGTGGCTGCGGGCGAGGTCCTCCTCGTCCTGCGCGGTACGGAGGCCTGAGGCGTCCCTGGGGGGGCCTGCGAGGCCTCCCCTGAACGCTGCCTGCGGGCGGGCGCGGCGTGTCGCCGCGCTCCTCCGCAGCCATGACACGGTGCGAACGGCGGGACGTTCGAGGACCGGGTAGGCTTCTTGGATGCTCTCCCTCCCCAACGCCCTCCTGCGCCGGCTGACCACCTTCCTGGGCGCCCTGCTGGTGCTGCACGCGCCGGCCCTGGCCACCTGGAGCATCGTCGTCCTCAACCACAAGACGGGCGAGGTGTGCGTGGCGACCGCCACCTGCATCCCCAACTTCCAGATCCGGCGCTACGTGCCCGTGGTCCGGGTCGGCCTGGGCGGCGCCGCGGCCCAGTCCTGGGTCGACAGCCAGGCCTACAACCGTGGCCTGATCTGGGACGCGCTCGAGGAGGGCGCCGAGCCCGACCGCATCCTCCAGCGCCTGATCACGGTGGGCGATGCCCCCCAGGATCGCCAGTACGGCATCGTCGCCTTCACGGGCGAGGCGCGCACCTTCTCGGGCTCGAACTGCGGCGCTGCGGTCGCCAACGTCACGGGCGAGGTCGGCGACCTGTCCTACGCGATCCAGGGCAACCTGCTCGTGGGCTGGCTGCCGGTCCTCGACGCGGAGACCGCCCTGCTCGACACCCCGGGTGACCTCGCGACCAAGGTGATGGCCGCGATGCAGGCCGCGCGCTTCGCCGGCGGCGACGGCCGCTGCTCCTGCAGCAGCAACAACCCGACCGGCTGCGGGGAGCCCCCGGCCTCCTTCGTGCACTCCTCGCACTGCGCCACGATGGTGATCGCTCGGATGGGAGACGTCGATGGCGTCTGCAACATCGGCTCGGGCTGCGCGAACGGGACCTACTACATGCGCCGGAACTGGGACGGTGACGTCAACGACGTGGACGCGATCGAGGGCCTGCAGGAGCGCTGGGACGTCTGGCGTGCCAGCCTCCAGGGACGCCCCGACGCGATCCTGTCGGAGGTCGAACCGGCCGACGAACGCCTCCCCGCGGACGGCATGTCCAGCACCACCGTGACGGTGCGGATGGTGGACGTGGAGGGAGCGCCGCTGGTGACGGGCGGGGCCGCGGTCACGCTCGAGACCCGCCACGAGGGGCCCGATCCCGCGGTCGCCGGGCCGGTCACGGACAACGGCGACGGCACCTACACCTTCACCCTCACCGCGACGGGCACCGCCGGGACCGGCGAGTGGGGAATCCGCGTCGACGACGGCATCAAGCCCGTGCTGCTGTGGCCGCCGCTGAGCCTCGAGGTGGACGAGCCGACGGAGCTGCACTGCGGCCGGGACGCGCTCAGCGCGGCCACCGGCGGTCCCGCGGCCCTGCGCCTGCAGAGGCCCGTCGCGGACGCCGGGCGTGGCTACCAGATGCTCGTGAGCGCGGCCGGGACGAGCCCTGGGACGCTGGTGGGCGGAGTCCTCGTGCCTCTCAACGCCGACCGCGCCTTCGGCTTCGCTCTGGCGGGCCAGCTGCGGACGACCGTGGGCCAGGACTTCATCGGCAGCCTCGACGGCACCGGGCGCGCGGAGGCGGCCTTCCACCTGGACCCGCAGTGGGCCTGGACCTTCGTGGGGGAGACCTTCCACTTCGCGGCCCTGCTCGCGGACCAGGGTCAGGGCCTCGACGTCGTCGGGCCGGTCGGCTTCACCGTCCTCCCATGACCGCTGCTCCCGAGCTCGGCCGCCGGCTGGTCGACTTCATCGAGGTCCCCTCCGTCACCGGCGAGGAGGGGGACTACGGGGACGCCCTCGCGCGGGACCTCGAGGAGCGCGGCTTCGCGGTCGAGCGCCAGGAGGTGTCGCCCGGACGCTTCAACGTCCTGGCTCGGGCCGGCGCGCCGGAGGTGGTCTTCTGCACGCACCTCGACACGGTGCCGCCGTTCTTCGGGTCGAGCGTCGATCGGGAGTTCGTGCACGGGCGGGGCGCCTGTGACGCCAAGGGGCAGGCCGTCGCGATGGTGGGCGCGGCCGAGCAGCTGCTTGGCGACGGGGAGGATCGGATCGGCCTGCTCTTCACGGTGGGCGAGGAGGTCACGAGCGACGGAGCGATCGCTGCGAACAAGCGCCTCGCCGATCCCTGGCGCCCGCGGTTCACGGTCGTGGGGGAACCCACGGGCAGTCGCTTCGTCCGCGCCGGCAAGGGCGTCTTCCACGCGGAGCTCTGCGCTCACGGTCGCGCAGGTCACTCCAGCCAGGACATCGGGCCCTCCGCCGTGCACGAGCTGGTGCACGCGTTGGAGCGCGTCCTTGCGGCGGAGTGGGGACATCTCGAGGGAGTTGGCCCGGGGACCATGAACATCGGGACCCTCGAGGGTGGCGTCGCCGCCAACGTGGTCGCCGCGGAGGCGCGGGCCTCCATCCTCGGGCGCACTGTCCTGAGCCCTCAGCAGGTGCAGGAGCGCCTGCTCGCCTGCCTGGGGGAGCACGTCGAGCTCCACGTGAGCGAGAACCTGTACGGGCCCGTGCGCTTCCACGTCCCCGAGGGTGAGGACAGCATCGTGGTCGCGTTCGGGACCGACGCGCCGCACCTGCCCGCCTGGGGTCAGCCCCTCCTGTTCGGGCCGGGTGAGATCCTCGACGCCCACACGCCCCACGAGAAGGTCGGGCTGCGGGACCTCGAGGCGGCGGAGGCGCGGCTCGTGGGCGTGGCTCGGGAGCTCCTCCAGCGCTCCAGCGCCTGCTGACGCGCCGCGAGCGGCGGCCTGTGTTGGAATTGGGTCTCGTGGGAATTGTCCCGCGATTCCGCGCAGAGCCGTACCGGAGGCGGCTTACACTCCTTCCGTCACGAGGTGGGACGACTTCGGATTGCGAGCCTGAACCGTCCTGGGAAGCCCTCGAGACCGTCTCCGCGTCCGTGGTGCATTGCGAGCGCACTGCGTGAATCGAGCGGGACACCGGGGGTCGGCGAACTTCCCTGCGCCGGCCCCCACCTCCAACCGGGGAGCGCCTTCGAGGCGCTCCCCGGGTTGCTTTCCATGGCGGAGATCCGGCGGCGCCTCCCAGGGAGCCACGGACTGGCCCTGCAGCCCGCCCAGCACGCCTGGGCTGCATGCGGTCCACTGCGCCGAGTGCTCCCGGCGCTGGCGAAGAGCAGCGGGCGAGAGCGGGTGAGGGCCTGACAGGGCGCGGCAGGCCCCGCTCAGAGGCCCCTGACGAGGGGCAGGCCCGAGCCCGCGGCCGGCAGCAGCTCCCACGACTCGGTGCCAGGCAGGAGGACCCTGGCCAGCATGGTGCCGTGGTGGGCGAGGTGCGTTGCGATGATGAGGCCGCTCTCCTGGTCGTGCTCCAGCGCGACGAGGTCGTCGAAGAGCAGCGCACGACGGCCCTCGACGGCGGGGAGCAGGAGGCGAAGGGCAGGACTCCAGACGGCCGTCGGCCATCGAGGGTCGGTGCGCTCCGCGACGCAGAGCACGCTGTCAGGGTCGGAGGCTCGGCTGAGCGCGTCCTCCATGGTCGAGGGATCGGCGACCAGCAGGAGTGGGGCTGGCTGGGCCCGGCGGGGCGCCTCCGCGAGATGGGCTGCGGTCGGGAGCGCGGCTCGGAGCGCGGCCGGCAGGAGGGCACCCTCCGCGGCGATCGGGGTGCGGCCGGTCAGCCCGAGCAGCAGGGCGCAGCGGATCAGCTGCTCGCGCAGCAGCTCGAGGTCGTGCTGCGTGGACTCGACGGCGAGGGCTCCGACCTGGTCGGTCGCCTCGGGGACCGGCACGTAGCCTCGCTGGAGGAGCGAGCCGCCCTTGCCGCGCGCGAGCACCAGGCCGAACTTGCGGCCGGCGCCCCAGTGTCGGCGGATGCGCGCGGGGTCTGGCGTGGGGCGCAGGTGATGAGGGGGTGCCGCTGCCAGCCGATCCAAGGGGAGAGGCGCAAGGCCCGCGAGCAGCTCCGCGGGGCGGGC
>WTJQ01000406.1 GCA_011524785.1 Planctomycetota bacterium
GTTCGATCCCATCCGTGTCCCTCCAGGTGAGGGTGCCGCTCGAGAGCTCCCCCACGCTGAACTCGACGGGCAGCTCCAGGGGCCTGCGGAAGCGCTGGGCGAGCCCACGCTCGCGGTGCGCTGGAGGGATCTCAAGCGTCCAGGTCACGAGCACCTCCTGTCCAACGAATGGCTCCCCAGGAAGAGCCCGCACCGCCAGGTCCTGACGGGCCGCTGGCTGGACGGCGAGGATCAGAGCGATGCCGAGCACATCGGAATCGTAGTCCTCCTGAGCCCTCTGACACACCTCTTGCCCTCCTCGAGCGCCGGGGGCCCGTTGCGCGACCGTCACGCGATATCCTGGGTCCATGGACCACCGCACCCAGACCGGCTGGATCGACGGCGTCGCCACGGCGGCGCTCGGCCTTGGACTGCTGCTCGCTCTCACCGCGGGCCCGGCCTCCGCCCAGGACGGCCGGAGTCGTGAGGAGATCTGGTACGCGCCCACGGCCGAGGACTGGGCCAAGCCCTGCCTGATCACTTGGCAGCGCACCTGGGACGACGCCGTGGCCCTCGCCCTGCGCACGGGGCGCCCGCTCATGATCGCCGTGAACATGGATGGGGAGATCGCCAGCGAGCACTACGCCGGAGTCCGCTACCGCCAGCCGGACATCGGGAAGCTGTTCGAGCCCTACGTGTCGGTGATCGCCTCGGTCTACCGCCACACGCCCCGTGATCACGACGACGACGGGAACCGCATCCCCTGCCCCCGCTTCGGCGGCGTCACGTGCGGCGAGCACATCGCCATCGAGCCGCTCCTGCACGACCAGTACTTCGACGAGACGCGCGTGGCGCCGCGTCACATCATGGTCGAGCTCGACAAGCAGGAGGTGTACGACGTGTACTACGCCTTCGACACCGAGTCCGTCTTCGAGCGGATCACCTCGGGAATCACCGAGCGCGTTCTCCAGCCCTACCCGGAGCCCGAGGGGGATCGGACGCTCGAGGAGCGCATCGCGTCGACGGACGCCACGGACCGCATCTACGTCGAGACCCTGTACCGGGAGGGTGACCGGAAGGCCAGGAAGGATCTCCTGCAGAGGGCCGAGTCGCTTGGCTCGAAGGCCCCGCTGCAGATCCTTCGCCAGGCCCTCTTCGGGCTGGACACGGAGCTCGCGACCATCGCTCGACGCACCCTGGCTGCCAGCGACAACCCCGCGGCCATCGACCTCATCATGGAGGCGCTCAAGGTGCCCATGCCGGCCGATGACCGCCTTCTCCTGGTCAGCGCACTCGACCGCCTCGGGGACATCGATCCACGAGGGAAGACCCTGGCCGTCGTCCAGAGAGGCCTCGGCAACGGCTCCACGGCTGTGGACGCTTCCGGGTGGAGTGGCTCGACTCGGCGCGCCGCGGGTCCTGAGAGGGGGGCCGTGGAGTCGCGGGTCGAGTACGCCGCGGCGCGCCTCAGCGGCGCGTCCAGCGCGGAGGCGGAGCTGGAGTTCGCGGAGGCCATGCTCGCCCTCGCCGTCGACCCGAGGGCCACGATCTCCCCCCGTGCGAGCGGGGTCCAGGCAGGGAAGCTCGCGCGGCTTCGGTTCCAGGACGCACTCGATGCGGCGCTCCGGGCGGAGGAGGCCGGCGCCAGCGGCTGGCGGCTCGACGCCGCGGTGTCCCTCGCCCGGTGGTACCTGGGCGACCCCGTCCGCGCCCAGGAGCGAGCCGCACGGGCCGTGCAGGCGCTTCCCGGCGGCACGGAGACGTGGAACGCGATGGCGGTGCTCTCTCTCTTCGCCAAGGGACGCCGTGAGGCCATCGAGGCCGCGAGCAAGAACGGGGTGGAGTTCCCTCCCGAGTGGGTCGCCGACGTGCACGCGGCCTACACCGTTCTGGGGCGCCATCCCGAGGCCTCGGACCAGCACGTCCTCCAGCACCACGACTTCCTTCGCGGCCTCGGCGCGGACGGCCCTGCTCTGGAGGCCCTCGAGTCCGGGTTGTCCCGGTTCCCCGCGTCGGCAGAGCTCCACGGTCGCCTCCGGATGGCGCTGCTCAAGGAGGGCGGGCCGCTGCGCCTCGAGGAGTACTACCAGGAGGCCCTCGCCGAGCCCGAGCCTCGACGGCACACCGACTGGTACGGGGCGCACGCGGCACGCATCGCCGCGGAGGTCTGGCGCTTCACGCCCGCACCGGAGTCCGCTGATGCCGCCTACACCCAGGCATGGGCCGCCTACGCCCGTGCGGAGGAGCTCTACCTGCAATGGGAAGAGGCGAACCCCGAGACAGCGGACTCAGGTCGCCACTACCGCGCGCTCTGCATCGCGGGCAGGGCACGCTTGGCCAGCGAGAAGAACGAGCGAGAGAGCGCGGTGGCGCTCATCGAGGAGGCCTTCCGTCTGAGGCCCCTCTCGGCCGCGACGCGGGACGGCGTGGGCATGTCGCCCGTCGGCGCCGCCTTCATGATTCGCCGCCGGGCATCCGAGGAGGATCGGGTCGACCTGGTCGCGCGCATCGATGCGGCCCTGGACGAACTGGCAGCCGTCGACCCCACGCTGCTCGACATCCCGGTGAACGAGCGGGGCCCCAGGGGCGATCGGGTGCGCCGTCGACGCTGACCTCAGGGGGCACCCTCGGGGGCCAAGCCAGTTCCCCAGGCTCCTCTGCTCCCCTCTTGCCAGTTCCCCGCGTAAGTGGGGTGGCTCCCCGAGCAGGACTCGAACCTGCGACAAACCGGTTAACAGCCGGTTGCTCTACCAACTGAGCTATCGGGGAAGGCGGGGAAAGAATAGAGGCCTGAGAGCCCGAGTCAAGCGCCTCCTGGCGTGATCGAGCGGATGGACGTCCCATTCCGGGCCGCGGGGGCGGGTAGCAGGACACAAGTTGGCTCCCCATCGCATGGCAGGGCAGCGCATGCTGGGGATCTCCCTTTCCCCCCTCACCCCATTGATCATGCGCAGCATCACCCTGGCCGCACTGGCCTTGACGTGCTCCTCGGCCCTGGCCCAGCGCCCCGAGGTCTCTTTCCCGATGGCGTCGCTCGGCTCGGATGCCGGGCTCGAGGCCCTTCTCCTCCAGCCTGACCTCGTGGCCCTCTCCGGGCTCGAGAGCCTCAGCACCGTCGAGCTCACCGGGTTCCCCCTCCCCTCGGGTGGGACGGTGGATCTCGTTCTCGAACGGCTCTCCGTCGAGCGGCATCGTTTCGGGCTTCATCTGGACGGCGTCGCAGTGCCAGGCGTCGTCGAGTCCCTCGGGCTGACGGTCTGGAAGGGCCATGTCGAGGGCGTCCTCGGAAGTGACGTGATGCTGGGACTCTCACCCCACGGCTGCCGTGGTTGGGTCGATCTCGGTGGTGACCTCATCCACGTCATGCCGCAGCCCGACAGCGCAGGCGACTGGACCCAGGGCCACGTCGTCGTGATGGCTGAGGACAGCCTCAACGAGCGAGGGTTCGAGCTGCGCGGCGACTGCGAGGTGGCTCGCCACATCCCCAACGGCGAGCCCGTGTTCGTCAACCCCGGTGACGATGCTCCGCCCACGGCCGACATGGGCAGCTGCGCCAAGGTCGAGTGCTCCGTCGCCATCGAGTGCGACACCCAGCTCTTCGACACCTTCGGCGACATCAATGCCGCGACGACCTACGTCACCACCCTGTGGACCTTCATCGGGGATCGCTACGACACCCAGACCAACACGGTCCTCGTGCACCCCTACCTGAACATCCCCACCAACGGCACCGACCCCTGGACCAGCCAGGACAACGGCGGGAGCAGCGTGGACCTGCTCTACGAGTTCCAAGGGGCCTGGGCGGGCAACATCCCGCTGAACTGCCGTACGGCACACTTCATGTCTGGCGCCGGGCTCGGCGGCGGAGTGGCCTGGCTGGGTGTCCTCTGCAA
>WTJQ01000587.1 GCA_011524785.1 Planctomycetota bacterium
GATTCTCACACCAGCGCCAGGCCGAAGAGCGCGACCGGACAAAAGCCTCCGGTGCTGAGGAGACCCAGGGCTTCACCGTGGACACGGTGGGCGCCTTCCAACACACCACCTTCAGATCTGCCTCCGGCGAGTGGACTGTTGGCTTCGACCTCTACCACGACAGGGTGAGCTCTTTCCTCGACAAGGGGGACGAGCAGGAGCCGAAGGACGACGTTCAGGGTCCTGTCGCGGACAACGCCTCTTACCTCACAGCAGGGCTCTTCGCGGAGGACCGCATTGCGCTCACCGATCGCCTCGATTTGACCCTGGGCGCTCGTCTCAGCCGCGCGGCTGTTGATGCTGAGGAGGTTCTCGATCCCGTGACGGGGAGCGCCACGTCACTCGACCAGAGCTGGCAAAGCCTGGTGAGCTCAGCGCGCTTTGGGTACGACCTCTCCGACGAAGGGACGCGGCTCTATGGCGGCGTCTCGCAGGGCTTCCGAGCCCCCAACCTCTCCGACCTGACCCGCCTGGACAGCGCGCGCTCGAACGAGTTCGAGGTGCCGTCCCCCGACCTGGAGCCCGAGTTCACGACCAGCTGGGAGATCGGGGTCAAGCAGCGCACGGACACCCGGACCGCGCAGGTGGCCCTGTTCTACACCCGGATCGAGGACGGGATCGTGCGCGTCCCCACGGGGGCGACGAACGCCGAGGGCGAGGTCCTCGTGTCGAAGGCCAACGTCGGTGACGGCTTCGTCTGGGGCCTCGAGGCCGGCGCCTCGCAGCGGCTCGGTGCGGACCTCGAGCTGTTCGGCAGCGCCACCTGGATGGAGGGCTACCAGGACACCTTCCCCACCTCGGACCCCGTGGCCGTGCGCGAGACGATCACGCGCCTGATGCCCCTCACCGTCGTGGCGGGGGGCCGCTGGACGGCTCCCTCGAAGGGGTTCTGGACCGAGCTGCTGTTCCGCTACGCGGACAAGGCCGACCGCCTCAACACCGCCGACGAGCGGGACGGCTCGCGCATCCCCGCCGGAGGCACCCCCGCCTACCTCGTCGCCGACCTGCACACGGGCATCACCCTGAGCGCGGACGCCCAGCTCCTGATCGGCATCGACAACCTCGCGAACGAGGACTACCGCATCCACGGGTCGGGCCTGAACCAGCCTGGGCGCAACCTCTACGTGACCCTGCGGCTGGGTTTCTGAGGCTCCTGAGCCTCTGAGCTCCCTGCGCTCATGAGGTGCCGGGGCCTCTGGGCTCGAGGCGCAGCCAGGTGCGCGCGAGGCGCGGGCCCTGCCTTCGACGCGCCGCCTTGGAGCCGTCCGTCGGCATGGCCAGATCGAGACGCAAGAATCCCTCCCCATCGGGTCCGGAACCTCGGCGGCCTCGGGAGGTTCTGGGCTCTCGTCGGACGGATCGCGCCCCGCGTGCCCGTCCAGACCTGAGCGGACCAAGCGTTCGACCGACCCCATGAGGTGCGCAGTCGCCCTCGCCACGCTAGAGAGGAAGAGATGACGATCCAGGACCAGACCATTCGATGGGGCTTCGCATGCGCGGCCATGCTCCTGCTCCTCGGCGACCGCGCCCAGGCGCAGACGCTGGACGAGCCCTTCCACATGCCGACGATGACCGACGCCAGCACCCTGGACGTCGTGGTCGTCGATGACTGGCACGTGGACACCGTCAATGGCACGACGCGTCAGAAGCTCATCCACATCCACGTCGACGAGTGGTGGCCGGGCGTGGAGATCCGCGTTCCCGTACGCCTGATCGCCCCCCTCGAGGGCTCCGTCGACGGCTTCATCATCACGGGCTCTGCGGTGCCGGAGACGGGCGACTCGAGCCTGCCCCCTGCCAAGCAGATGGTCCTCGACGGCGGCGTCGGCGTCGTCCAGACCAAGATCAAGTCGCTCGGGTACTACCCGACGCTGCCCTCCTCGACCGCCCTGCGGGACCGCTACATCCAGAACGACCTCGACCTGCGCTACACCGAGGTCTGGCTGTGGAGCGCGATCATGATGCGCTCGATCACCGCGGCCTTCGACGACGACCTGTTCGGACCCGGCCCGGTCATCGCGCACGGCAACTCCAAGAACGGCATCACTCCGCTCGTCTCCTCCATTCACGACGAGCGCATCACCGCGGTGAGGAGCACCCACGCGTTCACGGCCGCGTCACCGATCCGTCGCCACGACCCGGCCGCGGTCGCTGAGGTCGCCGCGGCCGACAGCGACTTCGACGCGGCTCGTTCCGCGGGGCTGCCGCAGGGGGATCAGCCCTGGAACTACTACGACAAGGCGTACCGGAGCACAGCCGCGCTGTGGGACCTGGCACTGGCGGCCGGGTGGTCCGAGGCCGAGATCCAGGCCAGCTTCGATCGCGTCGCCGACGACGTCTACGTGAGCGAGAACTGGGACCAGCTGGCGGCTCGCGGAGTCGACATCCTCAGCCTCCCTGGTTCGCACGACTGGGTGGCCTACGACGTCCCCAGTACCAGCGTCGCCCTGCCCGACCTGCGAACCTACATCGTGCCCAATGGCGGGCACAGCCGCCCCGGGCACCCCGAGGCGCCTTCGAACGACGTCGACGCGGCCTTCTTCGCAGAGCAGCTCTTCGGCGCCGATGGCGGGCTCGAGACCCCCGAGATCACCACCGCGATCAACGGCGGCCACCTCGACGTGACGGTGACCTTCCCCAGCGGCGGCGTGCCCGAGGACAGCCGCATCTTCTGGATGTACGACCGCGGCCCCGACGGCTCGTCCTGGTACCTCTACAAGCTCTTCCCGCACGACAACTGGGCCGTGATGGACGGCGCTGGGAGTACCTGGACCTGCTCCATCCCGCTCGAGGCCGGTCGGAACTCGATCGACCTCATCTCGACCCACACGGTCACCGTGGGGGGCAACGTCATCCCCATCAGCGCGCCCTACACCCGGGTGTCGCTCGGCGGCGGAACGACCACCTACTGCGATACGGCCCGCAACTCGACGGGGTCGGGCGCGGTGATCAGCTCCTCGGGCTCGACGAGCCTGGACGCCAACGACTGGGTGCTGCAGGTCACCGGGTCCGTGCCGAACTCGATGGGCCTCTTCTACTACGGCGGTGCTCCGGCCCAGGCCCCCTTCGGCGACGGCATCCGGTGCGTCGCGGCCGGGACCGGCGGCCTCCATCGCATCCTCCCCGCGAGTCCCGCGGACGCCCTCGGGGACGTGGTCCGACCTGTCGACTTCAGCGCCCCGCCGATGGCGAGCGGCAGCGGCGCGATCGCGGTCGGAGACACCTGGTTCTTCCAGTACTGGTACCGGGACGTGGCGGCCGGGGCCAGCGGGTTCAACCTGTCCAACGGCTTGGCAGTGACCTTCGCTCCCTGAGCACGAACGGCCCTTCAGGGGGCGTCCGGAGTCCGCCTCCGTTCCGCTCCTGGGGCTGGTTCGCTCCACGAGCGACGCCCGACGAGGGGACCGAGCGAGAACTGCGTTGGCCGCACCGACAACTCCGATCGAGCCCTGAGCCGGGCAGCGTCCCCCCGGGGCTGCGACCGGGAGTTGTCCTCCCTCGACCTCGGCGGCGTCCTGCCGTGGACCAGAGGCGGGATCCTCCCCTTGAAGGAGGGAATGGTCGGGGCGAGAGGATTTGAACCTCCGACCTCTGCAACCCCATTGCAGCGCGCTAGCCAGGCTGCGCCACGCCCCGAACCGATTTCCGTGGATGGGCGATCTGAAAGGGGTGATCGCCGATCGAGCCGAATAGTTTAGCAGCGCTCGCGGGCGCGGCTAGAGGGCGGCGGGAGCCTTATTCGGCGTCGTCCGAATAGTGATACACCCCGCGCTGGCCGGGGGTCTCCTCGACCGCCAGCGCCATGCGGTGGATGTGCAGCGCGGGGAAC
>WTJQ01000580.1 GCA_011524785.1 Planctomycetota bacterium
AAGGCCTCGATGACCCAGTCGCGGTAGGGCCAGGCGTGGGGGCGCGGCTTGTCCTTGTCGAAGCCGTGGGAGTCGGCGTAGTGGACCAGGTCCAGCCAGGCCTGGGCCTGCCGCTCGCCGAAGCGTGGGCTCGCGAGCAGGCGCTCGATCGCGGCGTTCCAGGCCGCCTCCGAGGGATCCGCGCAGAACGCGGCCACCTCCTCCGGCGTGGGGGGGAGCCCGACGAGGTCCAGGTGCAGGCGACGCAGCAGGGAGCGCGGGTCGGCCGGCGGGGCGGGTTCGAGGCCGGCGGCTCGCAGGCGCTCGAGCACGAACGCGTCCAGCGGCTCCCGGACCCAGGGATCCTCTGCGGTGGGGAGGGCGCCCGCGGTCCCCAGCGGCGCCAGGGACCACCAGACCGACTCCTCCTCCGCTCCCTGCGCCCAGGCCGGGCCCGCGGAGAGGGCGAGGAGGAGGGCGAGCGTCGTCACACAGCGACCATAACCGCCCGCGGCCGGGAGCTCCCTACTCGCTGATGAGCTCGAGCGAGGCCCCCTCACGGGGCTTGCACAGGACGCCCCGGCTCCCCTCGTCGTAGAGCCAGGGGCCCACCAGCCCATCCATGCGCAGGTGCAGGACGGAGTCGCGGTCCGGCGTGAGGCGGCGCTCCAGCTCGATGCGCGGGCCGGAGTAGAGGGCGGACGCAGCGAGACGCACCTCGTCGATGCGGCCGGCGCTGTGGGAGGTGGGGTTCCCCGCGCGGTCCACGTCGGCTCCCACGATCAGGGGGAGGGCGTTGGTCGAGCGCTGGCCAAGCGCGGGCGTCGCGCCGACCAGCCGGCCGTCCACGTAGAGCCGCACCTCGCGCCCGTCCCAGACCCCTGCGAGGTGGTGCCAGCGATCCTGCTCGAGCGTGCCCTCGGGGGCCTTCACGGTCCGGTACGCCCCGTCCACGTGCACGCTCCACTCCACGCCGAAGTCGCTCACGAAGATCCCGTACTCGCTGCTCTCCGTCTTGGCGACGAGGCCACGGCGGCCGCTGCAGTCGCGGGGCATGTACCAGCACTCCAGGGTCAGGTCGCTCCCGGCGGGCAGGTCGACCTGGCTGGAGGGCACGACCACGCAGCCGGTGCGGCCGTCGAGGGTGAGCACCTGCTCGCCCGCGGGCAGGGGCGGCGCCGGGAGGCGTCCGAGCTCGATCGGCAGCTCCTGGGAGCGCACGGGCAGGGCGAAGCGGGCGCCCTCGCCCAGCCAGTTGGCCTGGACGGTCGCCTCGGGGAGGGCGAAGGCCGCGTCGAGCCCGCCCGGCCCGCGCATCGCGCGGACCGTGAACTCCGCGGTCTCCCCCGGGGCGACCTCCTGCTGCACGTGGTCGGGGAAGAAGCCCCAGCGCGGGTCCCGACTCCCGATCTGGGCGAGCAGCTCGACCGGCCTCGTCGAGGGGTTCTTCCAGCGCAGCACGTAGTCGCCGGCGCCGCCGCGCTCGTGGCTCCACGCGGGGAACGCGGGCACCTCCAGGCGCAGGGAGCCTGCGACGCGCGCCGTCTCGCTCACGACCTCGGGGGTGAGGGACCGCGGATCGGTGGCGCTCCCCACGGGGTAGCTGGTCACGGAGATGCCGTCGTCCCGTACGTGAACCAGCTCGTAGTGATGGAGCCAGCCCGCGGAGGGAACGGTCCCGCTCTGGTGGCCGCCAACGGTGGCCAGGGTGAAGTACTCGATCCCGTCGCGGGGGCCGTCGTAGCGCATGTGGTGGATGTGCCCGCCGAAGACCGCGCGCACGTTGCCCGCGTCCGCCAGCAGGCGGTGCACCTTGTCCCAGTCGTTGCCGTAGCGCCCGCCCGTCCAGCGCGGGTGGTGCACGAACACGAAGACGTGGCGCGCGTCCGCGGTCCGCTCGAGGGTGGCCTCCAGCCAGGCCAGCTGCTCGGCGCTCATGCGCTGGCACTCCTGCTTGCTGAAGTTGCGCTCGCCGGTCTCGGGGTTCGGCTCGTCGGTGTAGAGCACGAGGAACCAGCAGCCCTTGTGCTCGACGGCGTACCACAGGGGACCGAAGTGCTCCTCGTAGTGCGCCTCGTGCTCCTCCGGGGGGCGGCCCTCCCCGCGCCAGTACACGTCGTGGTTCCCGGCGACCGGGTACCAGGGGCAGTCGAGCGGCTCCATGGTCGCCCGGTACTCGCGCATCTGCGCCATCCACTCCGGCGTCTGGTTGTAGCCGTTGATGAGGTCGCCGACCGTCATCACGAGGTCCGGGTCGATCAGGTTCACCTCGGCGACGGCGTCCGCGAGCACCTCGATGCCCTCGGCCGGGCCGCCGGTCCGATCCCCGAACACGGCGAACAGGAAGCCGTCCTCCTCGGAGGTGAGCTCCGGCTGGCGGGCGTTCGCGCGGTCCGTGATGAGCCGCGGTTCGTCCTGGGCGCTCGCGGCCGGAGAGGTTGCGAGGAGCGTGCCGCACGCGAGGAGGCTCGCCGCGAGGGCGGCAGATGCAGGGAGGGGTGCCATGCCCGGAGCCTAACCGGGGCGCGCAGGACTCCCTGGAGCGAAGGGGATCAAGCGCCGGTCAAGCGGCCTTCCGGAGCTCCAGGCCCTGGCCGCGCAGGCGCACGCGCAGGGACCCCGCTCCCGGCTCGGAGCCGAGCAGGGCGGTGGCCAGCAGGGGCTCGACCTCGCGCTGCACCACGCGGCGCAGCTCGCGGGCACCCGCCTCCGGGGCGAACCCCTTGGCCGCGACCCATCCCGCCACGCCGGCGCTGAACGACACGGCGTGCCCCGCGCGGTGGGCCCGCGCAGCGAGCTCGTCCAGCTGGCGCTGGGCGATGCGCTCGAGGTCCTCGGGCTGGAGCTCGCGGAACAGGACGACCTCGTCGAGCCGGCCGAGCAGCTCGGGGGCGAAGGTGGCGCGCAGGGCCTGGTCGGTCACGTCGTGCAGGGCGGCGTCCCCGAGCGCGGCGGAGGAGTCGCTGGAGCCGAAGCCGACGGCGTTGGCGCGCGCGGCCGTCTCCTGGGCCCCGCAGTTGCTGGTCAGCAGGACGACGGCGCGATCGAACGGGACGCGCCGGCCCTTGCCGTCCGTGAGCTCGCCCTCCTCCAGGATCTGGAGCAGGAGGTTGTGCAGGCGGGGGTGGGCCTTCTCGACCTCGTCGAACACGACGATGGCGTCCGGTCGCTCGGTCAGGCGCTGCGTGAGCAGGCCACCGTCCTCGTGCCCCACGTACCCGGGAGGCGCGCCCGTCAGGCGTGCGACCTCGTGGCCGCTGCCGTACTCCGAGCAGTCGATGCGGACCAGGGCGCCGCGGTCGGCCAGCTCCTCGGCCAGGGCGCGCGCGAGCTCGGTCTTGCCGGTTCCGGTGCGTCCGGCGAGGAGCAGGGACGCCACGGGCCGGTGCTCGGGCGCGAGGCCCACGGCAGCGCGCTCGAGGGCGCGGCACACCAGGTCGAGGGCCTCCGGCTGGCCGAAGAGGCGCGTGGCGAGGCGCTCGCGGAGCCCGGGCACGCGCTCGGTGAGGCGGGAACCCGCGAAGTCGGTCGCCGCCTCCGTGGCCGTGGCTTCCTCGGAGCCCTCGTCCTCGACGAGGCGGACCTCGTGGATGTCGAGGCCCGGGTTCACGTCGATGCAGAGCTGGTAGAGCAGGTCCTCGACGAGGAGGGGGTCGTCGGGGAAGAGGGTCTCGACGGTCTCGACCGGGTCCTCCTCGAAGTCGGGGAGGCACCGTGCGAGCACCAGCCGGCGGTAGCCCACGCGATCGAGGGCGAAGCAGCCGCTGACGAGGAGGCCGAGGCCGACCAGCCCCAGGCTCGCGATCACGAGCACGGCCCTCACGAAACGTCCTCCCGGTCGAGCCGGGCCTCGAGCAGCTCGGGGAAGCGCCCGTAGGCGG
>WTJQ01000150.1 GCA_011524785.1 Planctomycetota bacterium
GGCCACCTTCGCGGATGGCGAAGCGCAGCTGGTCCTCCATGGCGACGGGGGTCTGGAGGGTGACCTCGAGCTTGACGTTGTCACCGGGCATGCACATCTCGGCGCCGCCGAGCAGGTCGGCGGCCCCGGTCACGTCCGTGGTCCGGAAGTAGAACTGCGGGCGGTAGCCCGAGAAGAACGGCGTGTGACGGCCACCCTCGTCCTTCGAGAGGATGTAGACCTCGGCCTCGAACTTCTTGTGCGGGGTGACGGTGCCGGGCTTGGCCAGGCACATGCCGCGCAGGAGGTCCTTCTTGTCGACGCCGCGAAGCAGGACACCGACGTTCTCGCCGGCGCGGCCCTCGTCGAGCGTCTTCTGGAACATCTCGACGCCGGTGCAGGTCGTCTTGCCGATCTCCTCGCCCATGCCGACGATCTCGAGCTCGTCACCGACGGTCACGATGCCGCGCTCGACGCGGCCGGTGCCCACGGTGCCACGACCCTTGATCGAGAACACGTCCTCGATGGGCATGATGAAGGGCTTGTCGACGTCGCGCTCGGGGAGCGGGATGTAGCTGTCGATGGCGTCCATCAGCTCCTTGATGGGAGTGAAGGCCTCGTTGTCGTCCGAGTAGCCGTCACCGTCGAGGGCGTTCTGCGCCGCAAGGGCGGAGCCACGGATGATCGGGATGTCGTCGCCCGGGAAGTCGTACTTGCTGAGCAGCTCGCGGATCTCCATCTCGACGAGGTCCAGCAGCTCGGGGTCGTCGACCTGGTCGACCTTGTTCATGAAGACCACGATCGCGGGCACGTTCACCTGGCGGGCCAGGAGGATGTGCTCACGGGTCTGGGGCATCGGGCCGTCAGCGGCCGAGCACACCAGGATCGCGCCGTCCATCTGGGCGGCACCGGTGATCATGTTCTTGACGTAGTCGGCGTGACCGGGGCAGTCGACGTGCGCGTAGTGACGCGTGTCGGACTCGTACTCGACGTGGGCCGTCGAGATCGTGATGCCGCGCTCCTTCTCCTCGGGAGCCTTGTCGATCATGTCGAACTCCATCGCCTTGGCCAGGCCGCGGGCGGCCTGGGTCCGGCAGATGACGGAGGTCAGGGTGGTCTTGCCGTGGTCGACGTGACCAATGGTGCCCACGTTGACGTGGTCCTTGGTCCTCTCGAAGACTTCCTTGGCCATTTCGGGATCCTCTGTCTTTGGGCCTGGGGCCCTTCTTGCTGCGTGGTTGGGGGATGGTTGACCCGAGGGATCGGGTCAGTGGGTGGGCCCGCGAAGCGGACCCGCCAGCGCCGCGAGCGGCACTGGGGACCGTGCCCCGCCGAGAGGGCGGTGCGCGGTGGAGTGGGGTTTGAAGTGAACGGGGATGGAGCTGCTGACGGGACTTGAACCCGTGACCTCTTCCTTACCAAGGAAGTGCTCTACCACTGAGCTACAGCAGCTCGAGCCCGGGGTGCGCACCGGCGTGCGCGGATGACGCGCTCGCAACGAGCATGGCCCTGGGCCTTTGCGGCGATCACGAGGTCCGGGATGAGCCGGGTGGAGCGGGTGAAGGGAATCGAACCCTCGTGTGCAGCTTGGAAGGCTGCCGTTCTACCATTGAACTACACCCGCGAAGATGGGCTCGTGCCCCGTTGGGCGCCCACTGGGGAGAGGCTCTGAGCCGTCCGTCAGGCTCGCTGGGGGCGCCCCTCGCCGCCTCCGAATCGGCATCGCGCTCCGGAGGGTGCCGCCGCGAGAGTGCGGCCGCGGGGCGGGTCTGGACACGGGACCGGTCGCTTCCTCGATCGGATCCTGGCGTGGCGCTCGTGAGGTGCGCGGGTGGCCCTCGTGGCCGCTCCGCTGCCGCGCTGGCGCGCGTGCTCCATGGGCCCTCCCCCGTGAAGAGGGGGTGGTGGGGAGAACAGGATTCGAACCTGTGAAGGCAGTGCCATCAGATTTACAGTCTGACCCCTTTGGCCGCTCGGGAATCTCCCCGTGTGGATCCGGATCGGGGGACCGGTCCTGGCGCAACGCTCGCCACTCGCGGCGACTCGCATGAAGCGGTCGCGGGTGCTCGCCAGCCGAGGCCGGTCCAGCACACGACGCGAGGGCCACGGTGCTCCCGTGTCCTCCTCGTGATCGGTTCGTGTTTCCAGTGAGCGTGCGGCGAGCCGCAACAGCGGGCCTCGGGGGAGGCGCCGCTGGAGCCAGCGGCGGGACTCGAACCCGCAACCTGCTGATTACAAATCAGCTGCTCTGCCAATTGAGCCACGCTGGCGTGCAGCAAGGCCCTCCTCGCGGGAGGCCGTGGAGGCCAACGGATGACCTCCGAGACCCTGGTCCCGGATGAGGAGCGGACAGGATAGGGGCGAGCCCTCCGTCGTCAAGAGCGCGCCGGGGATCTTTTTGCCCGGGCACCCCCGGCTCCTGGGGCAGCCGACCGACCAAGCGTTCTGGGGCCCCCTCCC
The DNA here is from genome assembly GCA_011524785.1 of Planctomycetota bacterium. Classification (GTDB taxonomy): domain Bacteria; phylum Planctomycetota; class UBA1135; order UBA1135. The sequence goes on from WTJQ01000150.1 coordinate 2,440, forward strand.
CCACCAACGGCCCGCAGGGGGCGATCCCCCCCTAGAGATCCCGCAGCTGGCCCCTGTGGTAGTCCCACGAGGCCCTGACCTGCTCGAAGGAGTCGCCTCCGTACTTGTCGAGGAAGGCCTCCGCGAGCGCGAGGGCCACGACCGCCTCGGCCACGACGCTCGCCGCGGGCACGCTGGTGACGTCGGAGCGCTGGTAGGTGGCGTCGCGAGCCTCCCCCGACTCCATGTCGACGCTCGGCATCCCCTGCCGGAGGCTCGGGATGGGCTTCATGGCGGCCCTCAGGACGAGGTCCTCGCCGGTGGTCAGGCCGCCCTCGAGCCCCCCAGCCCGGTTGGAGCCACGCCGGAAGCGGGTCGAGCCGCCTTCGGCCGGCAGGATGGGATCGTGAACCCGGGAGCCCGGCCGCCGGCCGGCCTCGAAGCCGAGGCCCACCTCGACGCCCTTGATCGCCGGGATCGAGAAGAGGGCCGCCCCCAGCCGCGCCGTGAGGCGATCGGGCCCCGCCTGGTAGGAGCCCAGCCCTGGCGGCAGGCCGCTGACGCGCACCTCGAACACGCCCCCGAGGCTGTCCTTCTGCTCGCGGGCTGCATCGACGGCACCGATCCACGCCTCCTCGAGCTCTGGATCGAGCCCGTGGAAGGCGCTCGCGGCCCGCACCTCGTGCCTGCGGTCCCCCGCTGCGTCCCACAGGGACTGCCCGTCCGGGGGGGACGCGGGCACCCCCCCCACCTCGAGGACGTAGGCGAAGACCTCGATCCCGAACGGGGCCAGCAGCTGGCGCGCCACGGCGCCCGCCGCGACGCGCGGGGCGGTCTCACGGGCGCTGGCGCGCTCGAGCACCGCGCGGCCGTCGCGATGCCCGTACTTCATGCAGCCGGCCAGGTCGGCGTGGCCCGGTCGGGGCGCAGCCACCTGAGGCAGCTTCTCGATCACGGAGTCCTTGTTCCGCACGAGCAGGGTGAGGGGCGAGCCCAGGGTCACGCCTCCCTTCAGGCCGCTGAGGACCTCGACCCGGTCGGTCTCGATCTTCATGCGCCCCCCGCGCCCATAGCCCTCCTGACGACGCGCGAGGTCCGCGTCGATCGCCTCGAGGTCGAGCGGCAGGCCTGCGGGAACGCCCTGGACGACCGCGGCCATCGAGGGGCCGTGGGACTCGCCCGACGTGGTCCATGAGAAGCGGCTCACGACAGGACCCTAGTCCGCCCGGGGCACGGGACCAAGGGGACGGCGGGCGATCCAACTCCTCGAAGGAGTGGCGACTGGCTGCGGGCTCGGCTGCAGGACGGGCACTGTTGCGGGCTGAGGGAACCGCGCCGTGCGCTGCAGAGTCCCGTGGTGCTCACTGCCGCATCCCGCGGTGTGCCTTCTGCCGCCTACCGCGGTGCCGCTGGGCTCAG
>WTJQ01000402.1 GCA_011524785.1 Planctomycetota bacterium
GCCCTGCTGTGAGCGCTGAACGCTGCCTCGAGACCTACCTCGTCGAGATCAACGAGGTCTCCCTGCTGACCGCGGACCAGGAGAAGGAGCTCGGTCGGAGGATCCAGGCGGGCGACGAGGAGGCCCGCGAGCACATGATCCGGGCGAACCTGCGCCTGGTGGTGTCGATCGCGAAGCTCTACTCGGACCGCGGGATGACCCTCCAGGACCTCATCGCCGAGGGCAACATCGGCCTGATGCGCGCGGTCGAGAAGTTCGACCCCGACGCCGGCTGCCGCTTCTCGACCTACGGCACCTGGTGGATCAAGCAGTCGATCCGGCGTGCCCTGACGAACACCGTGCGCTCCGTGCGCATCCCGGGCTACATGTCCGAGAACCTCTCCAAGTGGCGCTCGGTCTCCCAGGAGCTGTCCTACGTCCTGGGCCGCAACCCCACGATCGAGGAGGTCGCCCAGGAGCTCGGGATCCCCAAGGAGTCCTGGCCGCTCCTCAAGCAGACCATCGAGAACACGCGCGGCGGCGAGGTGTCCCTCGACGTCCTGCGCCAGAACCACGACACGGTCGAGGACGAGCGCCTCGACACGCCCGACGAGCGCACCAGTCAGAAGGACCTGCTGCACCGCCTCCGCGAGCTGCTGAGCGACCTCGACGACCGGGACTCGGCGGTGCTGCGCCTGCGCTACGGGCTCGACCCCGGCACGGAGCCCATGACCCTCAAGGCCATCGGCCAGGTCGTCGGCGTCACCCGCGAGCGCGTGCGCCAGATCGAGCAGGACGCGCTGCGGAAGCTCTACGAGCGCATGGGCGTCAAGTAGCGCCTCGCCCTTCAGGCAGCGTCCCCACGCCCTGTTCCCGGACCCCCGTCCCTGCTCCGTGCAGGCCGGGGGTCCAGTCGTTTCCGAGTGGCGATCGAGCGCTCCAGGGGGAGGCGAGATCCGCGGATTCGGTCTAGGCTGGAACCCGCGTTCTGGTGCGCAGGCGCCGTACGCAGGTGCCGCTCGAGCAGCGGCGCAACCCTCTCTTCCCCCAACGCTTCGCCCATGAAATCCCCCAACACCCGGACGGCTGCGCTGTCCCTCGCCGCGCTCGGCGCCCTCGCAGGTACCGCGAGCGCACAGTCCACGGTCCTCATCAACGACACGTTCGAGACCGACACCTCCGGCGACTACACCATCGTCGACGACGGCACGCCGAACGGCACCCAGGCCTTCAACTGGGACTACGCGGCGGCCGGCATCCCGCTGGCCCCCCGCTCCCAGCCCGGTGATGCCAGTGGCCTGCGCCTCACGGCCAACGACACCGATGGCTCCGCGGACGCGTGGACCCTGTTCCACAACACTCCCGTCCAGGCCGACTTCTACACCCTCACGGTCGACGCCTACATGAACTGGGGCAGCGGCAGCGGCACCACCGAGCACGCCCACGTCGGCGTGGGCAGCACGGGCCAGACCTTCAACCAGCTCTTCTCGCCGATCAGCGGCTCGGGAGCGTTCATCGCCTTCTCGGGCGACGGCGGCTCGTCCTCGGACTACCGGTGGTTCCGCGATGCCAACAACACCCCGGCCGGCGAGACGGACAACACGACCCTGCCCAACGATCACCCGAGCTACCTCGGGCACGGCAGCAACAACACGGGCTCCTTCTTCCAGAGCCTGTTCCCGTCGCCCCCGGCCACCGTGGCCGGCTCCCCCGGCAACATCTGGACGACGGTCAAGATCGAGGTCGACAACCTGAACGGGATCATCTCGTTCTACTTCGATGACCAGCTGACCTTCGAGGGCATGTTCGCCAACGAGTTCAACGGCTTCGTGAGCCTGGGCATGGCCGACGTGTTCAGCTCCGTGGCGACCGGCGGCAACTTCACCCTGTACGACAACCTTCAAGTCGAGGTCCCCGCCGGCTCCATCGGCACGAACTACTGCAACGCCGCGAGCAACAGCACCGGCGGCCCGGCGGTCATCTCCGCCGTGGGGAGCACCGCAGCCTCGAACAACTCCCTCGAGCTGACCTGCGAGAACATGCCGAACAGCCAGTTCTCCTACTTCATCTGCGGACAGGCCTCTGGCTTCATCGCGGGCCCGGGCGGCTCGCAGGGCAACCTCTGCATCCTCGGACAGCTGGGGCGCTTCCGGAGCCAGATCCAGAACACCGGCACGACCGGCTCGGTGTCGATCACGGTCGACCTGACCTCGATCCCCGTGACCCCCGTGGTCGCGGTGCAGCCCGGCGACACCTGGTTCTTCCAGGCCTGGTACCGGGACAACAACCCGACGCCGACCTCGAACTTCTCGGACGGCATCCAGATCGACTTCCAGTAGGGGTCGAGCCCGACGCGCCCTCCGAGTGGGGGAGCGCAGCAGGAGCCCGCGGCGCACGAGCGCGTCGCGGGCTCCGCGCAGCGTGGGGGGGGCGGATGGACGCGGCGGAGCTCGGCTCGACCAGGCTCAACGGGCCGAACGGCGGATCGTCCCCTCCGGATCCGGCGCAGGTCGATCCATGATGGGGGCATGGACGGCACCACCAGCACCGGACCGGCTCCGCCCGAGGCGCCCCTGCCGCCCGCGGCCGAGGGGACCCCGCTCTACGTGCACCTGCCCTTCTGCGCCGCGAAGTGCCACTACTGCGACTTCTTCTCGGTCCCCGACGAGGGTCACGACCTCGAGGGCATGGTCGCCGCGATCCTGCGGGAGGCCGAGGGACGCGCTCCGAGGCGCCCGCGGACCCTCTTCCTCGGCGGCGGCACGCCGAGCCTGCTGCCCATCCCTCTCCTGCGTCGGCTCCTGGACGGGCTCCACGAGCTCACGGGCTGGCGGGACTCGGTCGAGGAGGCCACGGCCGAGTGCAACCCGGAGAGCCTCGACCGGGACAAGGCGCGGGCCTTCGTGGACCTGGGGGTCCCGCGTCTGTCGGTCGGGGTCCAGGCTCTCGATGACCAGGCCCTCGCACTCTTCGGGCGGGTCCACACCGCCGACGACTCCCTGCGGGCCCTGGAGGCTGCTCGCGAGGGAGGGGTCGAGGCGCTCAACGCCGACCTGATCTACGCCTGGCCCGGGCAGACCCTCGAGGCTTGGGGTCGAGATCTTCATTCCATATTGGGTTTTTCCACCGAACATCTGAGCGCCTACAACCTCACCTACGAGGAGGACACGCGCTTCAAGCGGTGGCTCGACCGGGGGGACCTCCACCAGGCCCCCGAGGAGCTCGAACTGGCCCTGTTCGACGCCGTGCGCTCCGCGGCGGTGGGGGCCGGACTGGGCGCCTATGAGATCTCCAACTACTCACTGAATGACCAAGAGAGTCGCCACAACCTCAATTACTGGCGCGCCGGCGACTACGTGGGCCTCGGGCCCGGAGCCGTGAGCAAGGTGGGCTCCGTGCGGGCTGGAGCGCCCCGAGGGATCGCCCCCTACCTGCGGTGGATCGAGTCGAGCGGCCACGCCACGGCGTGGCGCGACGCCCCCTCGGCCCGGACGCGCCTGGCGGAGGCCTGGTGGCTGGGGCTGAGGCTCGCGGAGGGTCTCTCGGCGGAGGAGGCCCTGGAGCGGGCCGGCTGGGACCCCTTGTCCGCGGACGAGGACCCGGCAGCCCCAGTGGTCGAGGAGCTGCTCGAGCTCGGGATGCTGGAGCGCTCCGGAGAGCGCCTGCGGCTGTCGGCCCAGGGACTGCCGGTCGCGGACGCGGTGGCGGGCCGCTTCCTGAGGGAGCTGTCCGAGGCGGACGGGCCGGCCGCGGAGGCCCCCGCCGGGTGAATCGGGAGTCGGGCCGGGACCTGCGGACGGGGCACGACCGCGGCCCAGGTCGGGAGCCACCCCCACGAGGGC
>WTJQ01000160.1 GCA_011524785.1 Planctomycetota bacterium
CCGCCGCGAGGAGCAGGACGTCCACCGGCGCCGGCCCGTGGCCCTGCGACGGGTCCTGGCGCTGGGGTGCCTGGCGCGAACGCGCCCGGCGGCTGGGGCAAGCCCGTGCACCAGCCCCCCATCCCGTGGCTCCCGCGCCCCGACAACCCCTTCTCGGTGGGTGAGGGCGAGACCGTCACCGACCCCACGGCGTGGCAGCTGTGGTGGGACGTGAACCGGGACCGCTACCTGCGGTGGGCGAACCTCGACACGGGCGTCGCCATGACCGGCAGCGACTCGTGGTACCTGGGCACCGGCCAGCGCGCGGAGCGCGTCGGCGGTCGCCTCGGGGCCGAGCTCGTGCAGGACGAGCTCGTGCCGCACCTGGTCAAGGCCATCGAGGTCGGCGGCTCCAACGAGTACGTGAAGGGCGCTCTCCTGGCGCTCGGCAAGATCGGCGGTGAGCAGAACTTCACCACGTTCGACTTCCTGATGCGGTTCTTCCTGAAGGAGGGCCTCCCGGAGCTGAACAACACCGCGGCCTTCTCGCTCGGCGTCCTCGCCGACGCCCGCAACCTCGAGTTCCTGACCGCCCTGGCGCGGGACGGTGCGGTGGCCCGCGAGCTCCTCGGCAAGCCCGAGGTCCCGACCGAGATGCGCGCATTCGCCACCTACGGCCTGGGCATCCTCGGCTCCCGTACCGACGACGCGGCCACCCGCCGCGCCGTGGTCGAGACCCTCGTGGCCCAGCTCGAGGACGACGCACCGCGGACCAACGACCTCCAGGTCGCCGCGATGGTCGCCATGGGACTCGTCCCCCTGCCCTTCGACGACGACGCCGAGGTGTGCATCTGCGGCGAGTGCAAGGTCGAGGGCCCGGAGCAGCACTACCAGGCGCAGGTCACGTACCTGATGCGGTACTTCACCGCGGACCGCGAGTTCGACGCCACGGTGCGGGCCCACACGGCGACCACCCTCGGCCGGCTCGTGGGGCACGGCCAGGCGGCCGCTGGCCAGGAGTTCCAGGCCCCGGCGCTGGAGATCAAGGAGGGCGTCGCCGAGATCCTGATCGAGTCGCTGCACCGCTACGCCAAGCAGCCGCCGATCGTGCAGCAGAGCGCCGTCATGGCCCTCGGCCTGGCGGGGGACGCCGACGCCGAGGAGGTCGACCACTGGATCCGCCACGAGCTCGCCAAGCAGGCGGGCCACGGCGACCCGCTGGCCAAGCGCTTCGCCCTCATGGCCCTCGCCGAGGTCGGGAGCCGGAAGGGCCAGGGCGCCGAGCCCTGGGCCGGGACCGACAAGACCCGCGCGGAGCTGATGCAGATCCTGTCGCGCGGCAAGAAGAACGAGCGCGCCTGGGCAGCCCTGGCCCTCGGCGTCTTCGGCTGGCACCTGGACCAGGTAGCTCAGCCGCTGGAGCCGAGCGTCGACCGAGCCCTGGTCCACGCGGCCAAGAAGGCGCGCGGCAGTGACGACCTCGGCGCCGTCGCCCTCGCCCTCGGCCTCCGCCGTCACGACGCCTCCGAGGACGTGCTCGTGAAGAAGCTGGCCAAGGTCAAGGACCCCAGCGCGCAGGGCCACGCCGCCCTTGCCCTGGGCCTCATGGGCGCGCGGGACGCCGTCGGGACCCTCCAGGAGCGGCTCGGCGAGGAGGACCTCGACCCGACCCTGCAGGCACGTCTCGGGCTCGCCCTCGGGATGCTCGGCGACTCCAGCGTCGTCGAGACCCTCGTGGAGCGCATGGCGACGAGCGAGGACGAGGACGAGCAGGCCGCTCTCGCCAGCGCGCTCGGCTTCCTCGGTGACCGGCGCTCCCTCGACGCGCTCGCAGAGCTGATGCTCGACACCGACAAGGGCTACGCCGTCTCGCGGGACAAGGCCGTCCTGGCTCTCGGGTTCCTGGCGGACGCAGCCTCGACCCCCTGGCGCTCCCTCCTCGCCCACGGCTGCAACTACCGCGCGGAGACCCCGACGCTCACCAGCGCCGACGGGAAGGGCGTGCTCGACCTGCCCTGACCCCGGCTCGAGCTCGTGCGGGGATCGACCCCGAACGAGAGAGGCCGCCCTGCTCCTCGAGCCGGGCGGCCTCTCTCGTTCGCAGGATCGGGAGCAGCGTCTCCGGTTCAGGGCCCTGGAGCTCCCGCGACCCGGCTCGAGCCCCCCTGTGAGTGGCGTGGTTCAACTCCGGTCCCGAGGAGCACTGCGACCTGCCTCGGGGAGTCCCAGGGGAGCCGTCCCTCAGCAGGAACGCGTGCCGCCCTCGCCGACTCAGAACCGCACGGCCCAGGTCAGCTTCACGGCGAGGGCCTGCCCCTGGGCGACGAGTCGCTCTCCGTCGCGCTGCAGCCAGCCGCCCTGGCCAACCAGGAAGAGGTCCTGGCCGGGGGTGAGGATCCAGCGCATGCGGCTCTGGAAGCCGAGCTGCTCCGAACCCGTGTCGTACTGCAGGAGGTTCTTCCAGGACAGGTCGGGGGTGAAGGACAGGTCGAGGTTCAGCTGCCACGCCGCAAGGTCGTAGTCCCCCGCCGGCAGGCGCCCCTGGGCCTGGGTCCACTCCAGCCCCGCGCGCCAGTGCTCGTTGGGGATCACGAAGGGCGAGATCGTCCAGCGCGTGATGTCCCCCCCGTAGAAGTCCCCGAACTCCAGCTCGACCTCGGCCTTCACGCGGCGGCGATCGTTCGACTCCAGCTGGAGGAAGTGGCGCGTCATCTCGTAGCGCCCGGCCGCGACCTCCACCTGGCCCCCCAGGAGGAACGGATCGTCGAGCTGTTCGACGATGCGGTGCACCTCCCACTCGAACTCATCGCCACTCTGGAGCTGCAGCCCCACGGGCTGCACCGGGATCGCGTAGTTGTCCTCGTTCCCATCGAGGTCCCGCGTCACGTCGACCGCCACCCGCGCGTCGAAGCGGCGCAGCCAGCCGGTGTCACCGAGCTGCTTGAGGTAGCGGGTCTGGTGACGCAGGTTGGTCACCCCCGCCCGGCGGACGAACCCCATGGCTGGGTCGAAGTCCGTGCCCACGCGCTCTGCCTCGAGGCTGAGGTCCCACTCGCGCGTCCGCGCGCGCGCCTCGATGCCGAACGCGTCGCCCTCGATCGCCTCCTCGCCGTCCTCCTCCCGCGACGAGGCGAGGGCCCAGGCCCACAGGGAGCCGGAGCGCCCCTCTCCGAACAGGCGAGCGTCCTGCAGCCGGAGGTCCACCCCCGCGGTCACGGCCTCCCCCGAGGCATCGGGCAGGCCTCCGGTCACGATCGCTCCCACGCTGCCCTCCTCGCCCAGCTGGCGGGCGGCCCGGGCAACGGCGAGGTTCTTCTCCTCGATGCGCCGCCCCTCGGAGTCGTCCCAGCCAGCGACCTGCACGTCGAGAAGGCCCAGCGTCCAGGGCCCGCTGCGCGCCGAGAACTTGGCGCCTGCGAGTAGGTCGAGGGCGGCCCCCGAGCCGTCGCGCCCGATGGTGCGCGAGAAGAACGGCACGATGGAGCTGCGGTTGGAGGGAGCCCCGAACTCGAAGAGCGCGGCGTCCTCGAGGAAGAAGTCGCGCTTCTCGGGGAAGAACAGCGGGAAGCGCGTGAGGTTCACCTGACGATCGTCGACCTCCGTCTCCGCGAAGTCGGTGCCGAAGGTCAGGAGCAGGTTGCTCTCCGGCGTCGGGCGGAAGGAGATGTCCCCCCCAAGGCGCGCGCTGGGCTCGAGCGCGTCCCAGCGGGGCCGGTCGAGGTCCGCCCTCAGGTAGGGAGTCAGCTGGAGGCCGAGCCCCTGCTCGAGGTCGTCGAGGCCGCCGACGATCCCCCCCTCGCTGAGCCGGAAGAACCGATACGCGATGCTCGGCGAGGCCCAGCGCATGACCTCGCCGTTGGCCACGCGCTTGCGACGCAGATTGAAGCCGAAGGAGCCCAGGCTCGAGTCGAAGGCCAGGGACTGGAGCGGGATCGCCAGCTCCGCCTCCCATCCGCGCTCCGTTCGGGCAGCGCGCCCGTCCCAGATGCCGTCCCAGCTCTTGTTGAAGCGCTGGCCGCCGTCGCTCAGCAGGGAGTCCCCGCGCGAGCCCGCCGCCGTGATCTGGAACCAGTAGGCCGACTGCTGGCTCCGGAACGTGTCGAACCAGATCTCGACCACGTCGTCGAACTGGACGAAGGCGTCCCGGTCCATCTGTCGCGCGCGGACCTCGGCCGGGTCGTCGTGGCACACGAGGCCGACGTAGAGCGTGCGCCCGTCCTGGAACAGGTGCACCTCGGTGGGGTGGCTGGGAGGCGCCCCCTCCACGGGAACGACCTGGGTGAGCGGCCCGAGCCGGCCTGCTCCGCGCCACTCGTCGGCCCCCACCCTGCCGTCCAGCTGGATGGAGCGCCCCTCCTCGAGCCGCTCGAACGCGGCCCGCGGGCGGCTGGAGGCGACGCCAAGATCGCGGATGTCGGGGCCCTGGGGTCCGGGGCCGAGGGCGGCAGCCGGACCAGTGAGTCCCAGACCGGCGAGCGCCAGCCCGGCCGAGCCGAGGCCCAGCCGCAGACCGGTCGCCCGGTGGGCGGGGCGGTCGAGGGGGCTGGGCGAACACATGGTCGGGGCCGAATTCTAGGCGCCTGCCGACCGCGGTTCCGCCCCTCGAGTGCGGCAACTCCGTCAGGCTGCGACCTTGCCGGTCGCACGACTCCGAGCAGCCCAGGCCCAGGCGCCGCCGGACCCCAGCGTGACGACGGCGAGGGAGCCCACGACGGCCCCCGGGGACCAGCCCCGATCGAACGCGGCACCGGTGAGGAGGCCGAAGAGGGTGAAGGCGAGGGTCAGCCCGATCTGCTCGAGCGTCACGACCCGGCCTCGCCAGCCATCGTCGATCGCGCGCTGCCAGAGAGTGGTCGAGCTGACCCAGATCGTGCTGCCGCCGGTGTGTGCGAGCAGGACGAGGGCCCAGGTCTCAGCGCCGCCCTCGACCCCTGCAACGGCGAGGTACCCCAGCCCGGCCGCGAGGAAGCCACACGCCGTCGAGGTCCGCAGCGCCTTGTTCCCCGAGCCGCCGATACGGCGCGCCAGCAGGGGGCCGATGCCCGTGCCCACGCCCCGCGCCGCGTAGAGGAGCGCGATCGCGAAGCCGGTCTCCCCCATGTCGGCGGCTCCGCCGAGGCGCGGAGCCAGCATGGGCAGGCAGACGAGGAAGCCGCCGGCGACGCCCCAGTGCCACTTGGCGGTCACCGCCAGCCGAGCTCCGCGCTCGCCGAGGTGCTGCCAGGCCCCGCGCAGCTCCCCCAGCAGCAGCACCCGGCGCCAGCTCCAGCGGTCCACCTGCTCCGGCATCGGAGGCAGCCGCAGCCCCACGAGGAGCAGTGCCGAGAGCAGGTAGGTCGCCGCGTCCGCGACGAACACGCCCTGCGAGCCGACGAGCTTGAGGAGCACCCCGCCCACGAAGGCCCCCAGCGCGAGCATCGTGCTCCAGGTCACGGCCGTCAGGGCATAGGCGGAGTGGAGGTGCTCGCGACCCACCACCCCGGGGATGCAGGCGGAGTGGGCGGCGTCGTGGAACGGACCGAGGGCCATCTGGAGGACGAGCACCGCGTAGAGGATGGGCAGATCCTCTGGTCCGTCGACCAGCAGGAAGGCCAGGACGACGAGCGCCCGGAGGACGTCCGCCGCAACCATGGTCCCGCGCCGGGAGAGGCGATCCGCGACCGGCCCGGCGATGGGGCCGATGAGCGTCGTCGGCAGGAGCCGCAGGGCGAGCTCGAAGCCGAACAGCATCCCGACCGTGCCCTCGTCTCCGTGGTGGCGGATGAGGGCTAGGACCGCCATGCGGTTCAGCCAGTCGCCCGCGGACGAGACGACCTGGGCCAGCCAGAGCCTGCGAAAGGTGGCGTTGCCCCGGAGGAGGGCCCACACGTGAGGTGGGCGTCAGGCTCCGACGACCTCGGGGAGGGCGGCGGCGATCCGATCGAGGGCGAGGGCGATCTCGTCCTCCTGGACGACCAGCGGCATCCGGAAACGGATCGACTGGGGCCCGCTGGCCAGCACCATCAGCTTGCGCTCGACCAGCAGGCGCAGGAGGTGGTCCCGGGCCGCCGGGGAGTCGCAGGTGAACGCGGCCAGGCTGCCAACGCCGCGGACGTTGGTGATGCCCCCGCGGTCGCGGGCGATCTCACGGAGGCCCTGGACGAGCTGTTCACCGCGGGCGGCCACGTTCTCGTGGAGCTTCTCCTCGACGATGATCTCGATGAAGCGCTTGGAGCGCACCATGTCCACGAGGTTGGAGCCCCAGGTGGAGTTGATCCGCGAGCTGCGGACGAAGACGTTCTCAGGCACCTCGTCCACGCGCGGGCCGGCGTAGACGCCGCAGACCTGAGCCTTCTTGCCGAAGGCGACCACGTCGGGGGCCACGCCCTTCTGCTCCCAGAGCCACGGGGTGCCGCTCCCGAAGAAGCCGGTCTGCACCTCGTCGAAGACCAGCAGCGCCTCGTGCTGATCGGCGTACCCGCGCAGCTTCGCGAGGAACTCGGAGCGGAAGTGGTTGTCACCACCCTCGCCCTGCATGGTCTCGATGATGATCGCGGCGACGCGGCCCGCGTAGCACTCGAAGGCGCCCTCGATCTCGGCGCAGGCCTTGGCCTCCTCGGCCTCGATGTCGTTGGCGATGCCGCCCTCGAGGTCGAACACGATGGCCGGGTTGTGGACACGCGGCCACTGGAACTTCGGGAACAGGGCCACCTTGTCGTGGACCGTGTTCGTGATGCTCATCGTGTAGCCCGAGCGGCCATGGAACGCCTGCCGGAAGTGCATCACCACGAGGTCGTTGCCGTCGTCGCAGTTCTCGACCCCCATCTTGTGGGCCTTCCAGTCGAAGGCGACCTTGAGGGCGTTCTCGACCGCGAGGGCCCCGCCATCGATCCAGAAGTGATGGTCGAAGCCCGCCGGCGTCACGTGCTTGGCGAACGTCTCGACGAACGACGCCATGTGGGTCGTGTAGAGGTCCGAGTTGGCCGGCTTGTTGCGCCCCGTGAGCTCGATCTCCTCCCGGAACGCAGCGTCGTGCGTCTTCGGGTGGTTGTAGCCGATGGGCCAGGACGCGAAGCAGGTGAAGAAGTCCAGGTACTCGTCCCCGGTGCGCGCATCGTGGATCCAGGAGCCGTGACTCTTGTCCAGATCCATGACGATGGGGTACCCGTCGGTCAGCTGGTGGCGGCGGAGGGTGTCGTGGACGGCTGCGGGGGCGATCATGCTGGTCGTGGGCGGCTCGGAGGGATCCGAGGGGCTTCTGGGGCCCCGTGGGGCCACGGGACGCGACGCCTCAATGTATCGACGCGCCCCGACCCGAACCATGCGGCACCCTGCCACCGAGCCGTTTCGTTACGCACATGCCCCATGTCGAGGCGCCCAGCGGCTCATCAGCACCTCATGCCCTCTGAATTCCGCGGGCTCGCGGCGCAGCCAAGCGCGGGAAATCCCTAAACTGCGCGGCATGATCGCTCAGCCTCGTCGCCGCGCCCAGGGATTCCCCCCCTGGGCCCGGGTCCGCCGCCAGGCGGACTTCGACCGGGCTTGGCGCCGAGGCCGACGGGCGCGGGCGTCTGCCCTGGTCGTCGTCGCGGTCGCCAACGGCACGGAGCGGACCCGCCTGGGCCTCTCCATCGGGCGTCGGATCTGGCCCGGCGCGGTCCAGCGCAACCGGCTCAAGCGGGTCATCCGTGAGGCGTTCCGGCTGACCCTGGACGAGCTGCCCGTCGGCGTCGATCTGATCGTCATGGCCGCCAAGCCCCGGCTCGCCCTCGACCTGGGCACGGCGCGGGCCGAGCTCGTGCTGCTGGCGCACAAGGCGCACCGCCGCTACCTGGAGGCGCAGGACGAGGCCCTCGGCGACGATGCGGCAGGAGGCAGCTCCCATGGCTGAGCCCCTCGGCGCCGTGCTCGCGCTCCCCATCCGCGCCTACCGACGCTGGATCTCCCCCTGGACCCCTGCCAGCTGTCGCTTCGTCCCGACCTGCAGTGCCTACGCGGTCGAGGCCCTCTCCACCCATGGAGCCCTGCGCGGCTCCTGGCTCACCCTGCGGCGCATCCTGCGCTGCCACCCCTTCGGCGGCGTCGGCCACGATCCGGTCCCGCCCCGCTCCTCCTCATGACCATGAAGCTCCCCGCACTCGGCCTCCTCCTCGCGTCCTGCGCGGCCACGGTCGACCCCTGCCCGATCCCGGGCGCGGTCCCCGCCGACGACCTCATCCTCCCGGGTGAGGACCACTTCGCCCACCTCTGGCAGGTGACCTTCGGCGGCGAGAACGCCGAGGCCTACTGGAGCTTCGACGGCGAGCGGTTGTGCATGCAGGTCCGCAACGAGGAGCGCGGCTGGGACTGCGACCGCATCTGCGTGACCGAGGCCGACGGCACCATCGACCAGCTGAGCAACGGCCGCGGGGTCACGACCTGCTCCTACTTCATGCCGGACGGGGGCAGCGTGATCTTCGCCTCGACGCACGGCGAGCACGAGACCTGTCCGCCGCCCGCGGATCGCTCCCAGGGCTACGTCTGGCAGATCCACCCCGAGTACGAGATCTACCGGCACGTCCTCGGCTCCGGCGACGAGCCGTTCGTGACCGGGCCCGGCTACGACGCTGAGGCCACCGTGTCCCCCACCGGGGACCGGGTCGTGTTCACCTCGACGCGCTCGGGCGACCTCGAGCTGTGGACCTGCGACCTCGACGGCGGCGACCTGCAGCAGGTCACGACGGCGCCTGGCTACGACGGCGGCGCGTTCTTCAGCCACGACGGGAAGAAGCTGGTCTTCCGTGCGACGGCCTTCACCCCCGGAGCCGAGGCCGAGGAGCAGGCCGAGTACTTCCGACTGCTCGAGCAGGGCCTCGTCCGGCCCAGCCGCATGGAGCTGTTCGTGATCAACACGGACGGCACGGAGCGGCGCCAGCTGACCGAGCTGGGGAAGGCCAACTTCGCGCCGAGCTTCTTCCCCGACGACTCCAAGGTCATCTTCTCCACCAACCACCACGACCCGGATCGCCCCGCGCTCAACTTCGACCTGTTCGCGCTCGACCTGGCGACCGGTGAGCTGGAGCAGATCACCCGCTTCGACGGCCCGCGCGGCAAGAGCTTCGACGGCTTCCCGCTGTTCTCACCCGACGGCCGCTACCTCGCCTTCTCCTCGAACCGCGGGGACAGCGCCCCGGGTGAGACCAACGTCTTCATCGCCGAGTGGCGCTGAGGCCAGCCCCCACAGCCATGGACACACTCTCTCCCCTCGTGGCCGTCGTCGATGACGACCCGGCCCTCCGCGACCTCGTCAAGCACGTCCTCGGGACCGTCGGGCACGATGCCCTGAGCCACGGCACCGTCGAGGACTTCCTCGACGACGACCACGTGGACCGCGCCGGCTGCGTCATCTGCGACGTGCGCATGCCGGGCCTCGGCGGCCTGGGCCTGCTGAACCGGCTGGCGGAGGACCCCTACGCCCCGCCCGTCATCCTGCTCACGGCCCATGGCGACGCCCAGATGGCCGTGCGTGCGCTCCGCGCGGGAGCCTTCGAGTTCCTGGAGAAGCCCTTCCGGGACCAGGACCTCCTCGACGTCGTCCAGCGCGCGGTGTCGCTCGACGCCAAGCGCCGCAAGCAGCGCGCGGCCCTCAACGACCTGCAGCAGCGGCACGAGACCCTGACCCCTCGCGAGCGCCAGGTGTTCCGACTCGTCGTCGAGGGCTCGTCGAACCGCAAGATCGCGGAGCTGATGGAGCTCTCCCAGAAGACCGTCGAGGTCCACCGTGCGCACGTGATGTCGAAGATGTTCGCGGGCTCCCTGGCGGGCCTGGTGCGGATGGCCGTGGCCCTCGAGGTGGCCGCGGGCGAGGATCCCCTCGAGTCCCTGCCGAGCCTGACGGCCGGCGGCGACGGCGGGCGCTGAGCCCCGATGCGCCTGCAGGTCCTCTCGAGCGGGAGCAAGGGCAACGCCACCCTGATCCGCGCAGGGGAGGCGTGCCTGCTCGTGGACGCGGGGCTCGGGCCGCGCAACCTGCGGGACCGGCTGGAGCTCGCCCAGCTCGGGCCACGCGCCCTGGACCACGTCCTCGTCACGCACGGGCACCTGGATCACTCGCGCTCCGCCGGGGCCGTGGCCAAGCGCCACGACGCCACGGTCCACTGTGCGCCCAGCCTGCTCGGGCATCGCGCCGTGGTGCGGGCGCCCCGAGTCGCTGCCCTGCCCGTGGGCGGGAGCGTGCAACTCGACGCGCGCGGCGAGGCCGTGACCGTCACGACCGCACGCCTCCCCCACGACTGCGACCCCACGGTGGGCATCGCCCTCGACCACGAGGGCCGCCGCGCTGTCGTCCTCACCGACCTGGGACTCCCCGACCGCGAGGTCGCACGCGCCCTGGCCGATGCTCACGTGCTGGTCCTCGAGTTCAACTACGACCCGGGCATGCTCGACGCCGGCCCCTACCCCGAGCGACTGAAGGACCGCATCCGAGGAGGCCGCGGGCACCTCTCCAATCAGCAGGGAGCGGAGATGCTCCGGCACCTCGCTGGCCCCCAGCTGCACACCGTGATCCTCGCCCACCTCTCGGCGCACAACAACGAGCCCGACCTCGCCCTGGCCGCCGCGCGCGGTGCCCTGGCCGAGCTCGGACGGGAGGACGTGGCGCTGCTCGTCGCCCGTCAAGACGTCCCCCTCGACCCGATCGCCGTCTGATGCCCGCTCCCGACCTCGAGCTCCCTGAGCACGCCGCGATCGTCCTGGACCAGATGGAGCGCCACGCGACGGTCCGTCGCTTCACGGCTGCCCCGCTTCCCAGTGGCCTGCTGGAGCGCTTGGTCCAGGCCGCCTCCAAGGCCGCCACCTCCAGCTGGATCCAGGGCTACGTCGCCCTGCGCGTGACGGCCCCCGAGGAGCGCCGTGCGCTCGCCGAGCTCGCTGGCGGGCAGGCCCAGGTCCGGGAGGCACCCGAGTTCCTGGTGCTGTGCGCGGACAGCCGGCGCCACCGGCTCGCGGCTCGCTCCGCAGGCACGGAGCACGCGACGAACCTCGAGGCGTTCCTGCAGTGCGCCCTCGACGCGGCCCTCTTTGCGCAGAACCTCGCCCTGGGCGCGGAGGCCTGCGGGCTGGGGACCTGCATGATCGGGGGCCTGCGCAACGAGCTCCCGCGGGTCGTGGACCTCCTGGAGCTGCCCGAGGGCGTCTGGCCCCTGTTCGGGCTCTGCCTCGGGGAGCCCGCGGAGGCACCGCTCCGCCGCCCCCGCCTCAGCACCGCCGCCCTCCTGGTCGAGGGCCGCTACCCGAGCGACGACGAGGTCCGCGCGCACGTGAAGAAGCACGACGAGGACGCCGAGCGCTGGTACGCAGCGACGGGGAGGCCCGGTCGCACCTGGAGCGGCGGCGTCGTCCGCACGTTCGGCAGCCTGCGGCGCGAGCACCTGCGCGCCACGTACGAGGGCCTCGGCGCGCGCCTCGTGTGACCCCGCGCGGCGGAGGTCGCCGCGGCGGAGATCGTCATAGCAGAGGTCCTCGCGACGCCGCTCAGGGCGCGAACCGGAAGCGCACGATCGCCCAGAGGGCCGCGACGCCGTCCTGCCAACCGATCTTCTTGCCCTCCTCGTAGCCCCTGTTCTCGTAGCGAATGGGGACCTCGACGATCGACAGCCCGCGCCGCGCGAAGGCCGCCGTGAGCTCGGGCTCGATCGTGAAGCCGCGGGAGCGCAGGCGCAGCTCGCGCGCCACGGCCGCGGGGAAGACCTTGTAGCAGGTCTCCATGTCGGTCAGGCGGTAGCCGGTGAAGCGATTGCTGAACCAGGTCAGGACGCGGTTCGCGAAGGTGTGCAGGCGGAAGTGGACTCGCTCCGTGCGCCCCAGGAACCGGCTCCCGTAGACGATGTCCGCCTCGCCGGCCTGGAGCGGTGCGAGGAGCGCACCGTAGTCCTGGGGGTCGTACTCGAGGTCCGCGTCCTGGACCACCACATAGTCCCCCTCGACCGCGGCGAAGCCGGTCTGGAGGGCCGCCCCCTTCCCGGAGTTCCGCTCGTGGAGGAAGCTCCGCACCACGCCGGGGTGCGCCTCCACGAGGCGTGCGATGATCGCACGGCTGCCGTCGCTGGACCCGTCGTCCACCAGGAGCACCTCCTTCTCGTGGGGCGTCGCGAGCACGCGCCCGACGATCTCCTCGAGGGTCCGCTCCTCGTTGTAGACGGGGACGACGACCGAGAGCTTCATCCCTGCTTCGTTCCGAAGAGCCCGCCGAGGTCCAGGAAGTCGACCAGGCCCTCGTGGAGGGCGCGGTACGCGGGGTCCCCCTCGATGCACCAGAGGGGCTCGAGGAACAGGGGGAGGATCTCCTCGTCCGATCGCCGGCGCCGGTCCTGGACGGCGCGGCGCTTGGTGGTCCAGTGGTCCCAGCCCCCGATGAAGTCGTCCAGGGCCACGAGATCGGCAGCGCCGACCCGATCGATGGACTGCAGGGGGCGCCGCTGCTTGCGGAAGCGCGCGAGCAGGCGCGCCCACCAGCCGGGCCCCTCCAGCGTCCGGAGCTCCTCGATGTGGTACTCGGTCCTGTCCAAGGGGCCCATGTGCAGGAACGCCCGGCGCATGGCCAGGGCGAGCATCGCGGGGAGCACGCGCTGGAGGCTGGCGTCGTCGTAGTTCTTGAAGCAGGCCAGCAGCGGGTTGCGGACCTGCAGGCGGCGCAGGCGCTCCGCGGGGACCCTCGCGCTGGTCGACGAGTGGTGGTGGTAGCAGACCGCGCCGGGCGCGTAGTGGACCTCGTGCCCGAGCACCCAGGTCCGCCAGCCCAGGTCCACGTCCTCGTAGTAGGCGAAGAAGTCCTCGTCGAAGCCCCCCACCTCGTCGAAGACCGCCGCGCTCATGGCCATCGCACCGCCACAGGCGAAGAGCGTCTTGCGCGGGACGTCCCACTCCGGTCCGTCCGGGGCCTGGTAACCCCGCTGGATCCCCATGCCGTGGAAGTTGGCGCCTCCACCGACCGAGTCGATGCTCTTCCCGTCCCAGTGCAGCATGCGCCCGGTCGTCGCCGCGCAGGTGCCGCGGGCGACTGGAGCCACGAGGCCCCGCAGGAAGCCGGGCTCGACCCTCAGGTCGTTGTTGAGGAAGACGACCTGGTCCGGCCGGTCCGCGTTGCGCACCCCGGTGTTGCAGCCGGCGCTGAAGCCGAGGTTGCGCTCGTTCTGGATCAGCCGCACCCAGGGATGGTGGGCGCGCAGGTGGTCCTGACTGCCGTCGTCGGACCCGTTGTCCACGAGGATGACCTCGAAGCGATCCTTGGGGTAGTCGAGCGCGGCGAGGGAGCCGAAGCACCCGTCCAGGTGGTGCTTCCCGTTCCAGTTCAGCACGACGATGCTGCACCGGGGAAGCTCCTCGTCGGCGAGGGGCTCGACGGGCGGCACCTCGAGGCCTGACGGCTCGGCAGCGCTCACGCGGGCTCTCCCGGGCGGGCTCGCAGGGCCAGCCGTGCGAGACGCAGGTGCCCCCCCTCGGGGGACGTGCGGAGCCGCAGGGAGCGGGTCTCCGCGGGGAGATCGAGGTCGAGGTGCTGCACGACGGTCCGATCCTCTCCATCGGCACGGCAGGGTTCCAGGGTGACCTCCTCTCCGCTTCCGAGGCTGACGGTCCCGCTCAGGGTCAGCTCGGGCTCGGCCCCGAGGACGAACTGCTCGAGCTCGAGGCGCACCGGCCCTGGCTCCAGGCGCGGGAGGTCGTAGTCGAGCGCCGCCCCCGGGAGCACGAGGAGGAGGTCGGAACCCTGCGGCACGGTCTCCCCCTCGACGGCCCGCCCCTCGCGGACGGCCCACTCGGCGAGGACCCGCTCGCTCGCCGCCTCCCGCTCCATGCAGGCCAGGCCGCGATAGCGGTACTCCCAGTCGGCGGCGTCCTCCTCGACGGTCTTCGGGCGCGGGAAGGAGGCCCCCAGCGACGCGAGCAGCCCTGGCTCCTCCAGGAGGCGCCGGAGCTGGCGAGCGAGGTCCGACGCACGGCCGGGCTCGAAGTGGAGGCCATCGACCCCGTCTCGGACGAACTCGGCCATGCCCCCGAAGCCGGAGACCACCAGCGGGGTCCCGCAGGCGAACGCCTCGGCGATCGTCACCGGAGCATTCTCGAACCAGAGGCTCGGGACGACGAGGACGTCCAGGTCGCGGTGGATCTCAGGCAGGCGACCGTTGTCGAAGCGGCCGAGGAAGCGCGTCTGCGTCCCAGCGGCCAGCTCCCGGAGCTCGGCATGGTGAGCGTCCTCCTCGGGAGCGAAGCCGCCATGCACGACGAGCTCGATGGGCAGACCGGCCAGCTGCTGCATCGCCTCCACCAGCACGCCCACGCCCTTGTACCAGACCAGGCTGCCGATGAAGCCGACCCTCAAGACCCCGCCGGGCCGCTGGGTCTTGGCGGCCGCGTGAAGGTGCTCCACCCGCAGGCCGTTCTCGCTGAACAGGAAGCGGTGGGGATCGAAGCGGCCCGTCGCAAGATAGCGGTCGCGCAGGAAGCGGCTCGGACTGACCTGCAGGTCGCAGTCGGCGTAGGCCTGCAGCACGACCTCCTCCCGATCACGCAGGTCCAGGTACTCGGTGGCCTTCCGGCGCATCGCGGGCGCGAGGACCTCCGTCCCGGACACGCGTCGAGCGAGCTCCCGCAGGGCAGGCCCTGCAAGACCATCCAGCGCGGCCAGCCGCGGGATCGATTCCAGCGACTTCTCCTTCACGCAGGCGAAGCAGCCGGAGCCCATGCCCTGCTCACACACCTCGCCGTCGGGACGAATGAGCTGGACACGCGGGCAGAGACCCCAGTAGTCGTGGCAGTGAACCACCGTCGCGCAGCCCGCGTCCTTCGCGACCCGCACGAGGCTCGTGCTGGTGTGGATCAGGTGCTGGAAGTGGACCACGTCGGGCTGCTCGGTCGCGAGCACCCGTGCGAAGGCGGCCTCCGCGGCCGGCTGCTCGTAGCTGGCCCGCAGGTCGGGGTGCTCGAGGCGGTGCGTCATCCGCCAGACGCGCAGCTCCTCGAACGTCCCCTCCTCGACGCTGAAGTCGGCCGGCCCGTCGGGTCCCGCGGGGGTCCGCGTGAACACCGCGACCTCGTGCCCCCGGGCCGCCAGTCCGCGCGCGAGGCCGAGGGTGTAGACCTCGGTGCCGGCCCAGGTGTCCGGCAGAAACCCGTGCACGACGTAGAGGACCTTGATCTCTCCGCGAGGTCGCGCGGCCGTTGCG
>WTJQ01000615.1:0-2410 GCA_011524785.1 Planctomycetota bacterium
CTCCTCCCCAGGTCGTCGGCGCCTCCTCCGTGATGCGGGCGGAGCGGGCGCTCGACGCTTGGGCGGAGCATCGCGCGGCAACGGCGGTCACGCCCTGGCCCGAGGCCGGGTGGACGCCCATGGGGCCCAAGAACTGCGGTGGCCGGATCGAGGCCGTGGACTCGCCCGCCGGCCGGCCCGGGACGATCTACGCGGGGATCGGCACGGGAGGGGTGTTCAAGTCGGTCGACGGGGGGCTCTCCTGGGAGCACGTCTTCGCGCAGGAGGCCACCTGCTCCATCGGGGACGTCACGGTGGACCCGAGCGATCCCGAGACCATCTGGGTCGGGACGGGCGAGGCGCACCTGGGCGGCGTCTCCTGGGACGGGGTCGGGGTCTATCGCTCCCAGGACGGCGGCGCGACCTGGGAGCACCGGGGCCTGACCGACAGCGCGCGCATTGGGACCGTGCTGGTCGATCCGCGCGACCCGCAGCGGATCCACGTGGCGGTGATCGGCCCGCGCGGGGGGGCTCACGCCGTGCGCGGCGTCCACACGAGCGCGGACGGGGGAGCGACCTGGGACCAGACCCTCACCGCGGGGGACCACGTCGGCATCGTCGATCTCGTGCGCGACCCGCACGATCCCAATCGCCTGTGGGCCTCGGGGTGGGACCGCCGCCGGGGCGGTGAAGGAGGCGTCTTCCGGAGCCTCGACAACGGCCGGACCTGGGAGCGGCTCGCGGGCGGGCTGCTCACGGGGCAAGGACGTGGGGCGCGTGGCGCTGGCGGCCGCTGCCTCCGAGCCCGGGGTCGTCTACGCGCTGCTGGTGGACCACTCGCCGCCGGGGGAGGGGCGCTACGACGTCGGAGGCGCGCTCTTCCGGAGCGACGACGGTGGTGACACCTGGCGCCGGACCTCGTCCGAGTACGTCGACACGTACGTGGGCTGGGATTTCTGCGACGTCCGCGTGGCTCCCGACGATGCGGACGCGGTGTTCGTGTGCGGTCTGCGGCTGATGGTGTCGCGGGACGGTGGCAGGAGCTTCGCGAGGGGGGGCGAGGACGTGTTCCGTCTGCTCGAGCACCCTGGTCAGGGGATGCACCTGGACATGCACGAGCTGTGGATCGATCCCGCGGACCCCGAGCGCCTGCTCCTCGGCACCGACGGAGGGCTCTACGTCTCGATGGACCGCGCTCGCACCTGGCTGCACCTCAACAACCTGCCGATCGCCGAGTTCTACACGGTCCAGGTCGACGGGACGGACGAGCCCCGGGTGTGGGGCGGGACCCAGGACAACGCGTCCCTGTCGGCGCCGCTCGGCGCGGGCCTCGACCGGCTGCGAAGCGACGCGTGGGAGTACGTCTACCTCGACCCGTGGGACGGGGGCGACGGCTTCGCGACCTTCCCCGATCCCAGCGGGGACGGCACGGTCTACTACGAGCACCAGAACGGGGACATGCGCCGCAAGGCGCCCGGCGCGCCTCTGCGTTGGGGGCGTGGCTCCGGCCGCCGCATCACGCCGCGCGCGGCCGAGGGGGAGGCGCCCCTGCGCTTCGCGTGGAACACCCCCCTGATGGCGTCCGCGCACGAGGCCGGGGTCCTGCTGTGCGCGGGCCAGCGCGTGCTGCGCTCGTCCGATCGCGGAGACTCCTGGACGGCGATCAGCCCCGACCTCGCGCAGCGGGGCTCGATCACGACGCTCAGCGAGTCGCCGCTGGAGGCTGGCCGCCTGGCCGCGGGCTGGGGGCGGGGCGAGCTGCGCCTGACCGCGGACGGCGGAGCAACCTGGAGCGCGGCGGGAGAGGGCCTTCCCCGTGCCGGCATGGAGAAGGTCGCGCTCTCGCCCCACGATCCCGCGCGGGTGCTCGTCTGCCTCAGCGACGGCCAGGGGACGGCCCACGTCCTGCGCTCCGACGACTTCGGCGCCTCCTGGAGCGCGCTCGGGGAGGGGCTCCCGAGCTCTCCGGTCCACGTCGTGTGCGAGCACCCCACGCGCGACGGCGTCCTCTTCGTCGGGACCGACCTCGGCGTGTGGGCCTCCGTGGACGGCGGAGCGACCTGGGGCAGCCTGTCGCTCGAACTCCCGACTGCCCCGGTCATGGACCTCGCGATCCACGGGCCGAGCGACACCCTCGTCGCCGTGACGCACGGGCTGAGTGCCTTCCGAGCGTCCGTCGCGAGCGTCGCGCCCTGACGGCGGCGAGAGGAGAGGCGTGGCTCGAGCGCTAGGGCGCGGCGCGCAGCCAGCGGCGCGCCCGGCGTGAGCCGAGGTCGACCCCGGCGACCAGCAGGCCGGCCAGCACGACGAGGACGAGCAGCTCGTCGTAGCGCTGGCGCGCGCGAGCCTCCTCCACGGAGGCGCCCAGCGACGCGATCCCGAGCATCCCCAGCACCGTGGCCTCCCGGAGGCAGGTCTCGAGACGGACGGC
>WTJQ01000615.1:2420-3820 GCA_011524785.1 Planctomycetota bacterium
CGGCGCCCAGGCGGCCGAGGATGCCGGCGTTGTGCAGGGCCAGGGCGACCACGGCCGGCCAAGCGCTGGGGCCCAGCAGTCCGAGGAGCAGGAAGGTGAGCACGTACTCGGGGACGCTGCGGAGGAGGACGGCGACCAGGCGGACCGCCGCCGCGATCGGGCCAGTCGTCCGCGGCGAGGCCTCGCCCGCGAAGGGGTCCGGCGCCGTCAGCTCGCGGGAGCCCGTGATGGCGAGGACGCTGCCCAGGAGGGCGGCGAGCCCCAGCGCAACGATCGCGATCGCGAGGGTGGCCAGGGTCGCCTGCGCGGCTCCGCCCGCCAGCAGCCCCTGGAGCCAGGTGACGAGGTCGCCGGCGCTCCCACCGTCCCGCAGGGGGGCCGGCAGGGCGTCGCTGGTGAGGAAGCGCTCGAGGTTCGCGAGCCTGCGCGGGGCGAGGGTGCCGAGGAGGTCGCTCCCGACGGTCGCCAGGGCCGCCGCGCCCCCAAGGGCGAGGACGACGACCGATCCGCGCGTGAAGACGCTTCGGGGCCGCTCCCTCCAGAGGCGATCGACGGTGGCCTGCGTGCTCACGCCACGCACCTCCGTCGCAGGGCGGCGCCCCACGCCTCCAGCACGAGGACCAGCGCGATCAGGACGTAGAGCTGGGTCCAGACCTCGCGGTAGTGGCGCTCCTCGAAGGAGGCGCGCAGGGCGTAGCCGAGCGTGGGGAACCCGAAGAAGCCCAGGACCGCAGAGCTGCGCAGGGTGCACTCCAGGCGGTAGAAGGCGTACGCGGCCATGTCCGGCAGGGCCACCGGGACGCGCCCCACGAGGAATGCCGTCACGGGGCCGCAGCCCGCGGCCTCGAGCCTGGTGGCGCCGCGCCCGTCGACCTCGTCGAGCAGCTCGGCGAACACGCGGCCGAGGGTGCCGACGAGGGGCAGCGCGAGGGCCACGACCGCTGCGCCGCTGCTGATCCCCATGGCCGCGAGGAGGACCACGGCCCAGAGGAGCTCGTGCAGGGAGCGCAGGACCACGAGCAGGCTTCGCACGGTCGTGGCGAGGGCTGCCCAGGCTCGGGAGCGTTCCGTCAGGGGCGTGGACTCGGCGGCGAGCAGGGCCGCACCGAGCGCCAGGGGCAGGGCGAGGGTGAGCGCGGCCGCCGCGTAGATGAGCGTCCAGCCGGCGGCGCCGGCCAGACCCTCCAGGAACGAGGTCCGGTAGGCCTCCGTGCCGGCTCCCTCGAACGACGTAGCGGGCGAGAGCGCCGCGCGGCCGAAGTCGGCGAGCAGCGTCCAGCCGCCCTCGGAGGCGTCCGGTGAGCCGACGGTGAGGAGCGCGAGCAGGAAGGCGGCGGCGAGGACCCCGAGCAGGCGCACGCCTCGACTGGCGGGGGGGCGACGGTCCAGGTCAGGCACCG
>WTJQ01000463.1 GCA_011524785.1 Planctomycetota bacterium
GCCAAGAGTCTCCATGCACACCCTCCCCCGCTCCCTCCCGCTCGCTGCCCTCCTCGCTCCCATCCTCGCCAGCTCGGCGTCGGCCCAGTTCGCGGACGACCTCGAGACCTACGCCGTCGGCTCCGCCATCGAGGGCCAGGGCTCCTGGTCCAACTGGGACGGCGGCTCCTACAGCTACAACACCGTCACGGGCGGCCTGTCCTCCTCGGGGAGCCAGTCCCTCCGGATCGTGGGCAGCAACGACCCCAACTGCGGCTTCTGCTCCGACACCGTGAGCGATCTCGGCGGCCCGTACACGTCGGGGCAGTGGACCTTCAGCTGCAAGCAGTACATCCCCAACGAGTTCGGCGGCACGACCTACTGGATCATGCTCAACCAGTACGCGCCGGTGGGTCCCTACAGCTGGTCGGTCCAGGTCCCGTTCAACGCCAGCACGGCGGTGGTCACGCCGGACACCAACGCCGCGGCCGTCATGCAGGGCCCGAACACGATCCCCATCGTGTTCGACCAGTGGGTCGAGCTGCGGGCGGAGATCGACCTCGACAACGACGTGGCCTCCCTCTACTACGACGGCCAGCTGCTGGTGGAGTCCGTCTGGTCCATCGGCGTCTCGACCACCGGGACCGCGACGCTGCAGGCCCTCGACCTCTTCCCCGCCGACCAGAACGTGGGCGCGGTCTTCTACGACGACTTCAAGGTCGAGCCCGGCCTCGGCTCGCCGCTGGACCTCTTCTGCGACCCCGCGAACGCCAACAGCACCGGGAACCCCGTCACCCTGGCCGCCTCGTCCCTGTCCGGTCCGGGCGTCGTGCACCTCGAGGCCAACGGCGGCCCCCTGGACCAGTTCGGGATCTTCGTGGTCTCCGCCACCAGCGTCGACCCGGGCATCCCGGTGAGCGACGGTCGCCTGTGCGTGGGCGCCCCCATCGGGCGCTACACGAGCACCGCGGGGCCGGGCCTGAACTCGATCGGGCGCTTCGACGCCAGCGGCACCCTCGTGAACCTGTTCGGCACCTCGTCCACGGGGACCGGCTTCGACGTGCCGGCCGTGCTCCCGTCGCCGCCCGGCGGGATCATCAACGCCGGGCAGACGTGGCACTTCCAGCTGTGGTACCGCGACGGCGTCGCGTCCAACTTCTCGGACGGCCTCAGCGTCACGTTCTGAGCCCACCACCGAGCCTCTCGCGCTCGATCGAAGCCACGGGGCGCCGTCCGATGGACGGCGCCCCGTGCTCGCTGAGGAGGGGGCCGGCACCCAGCCCGCGCACGGTCAGCCCCTCGAGGGTGCGGCCCTCGACGGCGCTGCCCCCCCTGCCGACTGCTCAGCCCTCCGAGAGGTCGCCCTGGGCGAAGTCGTAGTACCCGGCCCGCTCGAGCGGCGGCGCGGCCTCTCCCTTCAGCAGCAGGGTCCGGGTCGCCCACAGGTCCCGGAAGACGCGGTACTCCAACGCGGTCCGGTCGAGGTACTCCACCCCCGCGCTCCCGCCGGTCCCGACCCGGCGGCCGATGACCCGCTCGACCATGCGCGCATGGCGCTGTCGGAAGATCAGGAAGGCCTGCTCGACCTCGATCAGGCCTGCCAGGATCTCCCGGGGCCAGGACAGCAGGGGCAGCTCGCGGTAGGTCTCGATGAACAGCATCGCGATCCGGACCCGCGCGCGCCGCGCATCACAGTCGTGGTCGGAGGCCCGCAGGAACTCCGCGGTGGCCGCGGCCTGACGGTCGTAGAGGGCGTCGAGGCGAGCATGGTCCTCGGGCGCTGCGACCGTCTTGGCGTGGGCGCGGGCGCGATCGATCTCGACCCGCTCGGCGTCGAGGAAGCGCTGCACGAAGGTCTCCCGCACGGCGTCGATGTCCGGATGGTCGTGAGCCACGCCGTCGATGGGGGTGCGCTCGAGCCACGCGTCCACGGCCTCGCGCAGGTTGGGCCGATCGGCCTGGGCCTCCTGCACGCGCGCCAGGGCCGGCGAGGCGCTGCCGTCGGGGTTGTGCAGCGAGGTGATGTGGCTGCCCGGAGCGCCGAGGGGGATCCGCTCGTCGTCCTCGAGCCCGAACAGGATCTCGATCTGCCGGAGCTGGGCGCTCTGGAACCCGCTCGCGGGCATCAGCTTGTTGCGGAACGCCAGGTACTCCCGCGTCCCGAGGGTCTCGACCACCTCGAAGTGCTGGGCGCCCGTGCGGAAGATGGTGGTGACGCGGCGCAGGCGTGCGGCCGCTCGCGAGAGCTCCTGCTCGGAGACCCGGTCACGGACGAACAGGTTGCGGGCCGCCAGCAGCTCGTGGCGGACGAGCTTGAACCACAGCTCGAAGACCTGATGGACCGTGATGAACAGGAGCTCCTCGTCCTGGAGGGTCGCCTCGTCCCCCTCGAGCCCGCCCTGCAGGGCCAGCAGCTCCTCCACCTTGATGTAGTCCCAATAGGTCGTCCCGCGAGGCGCGCTCATGGGGGCAGGATAGGGGCCCGGTCCCCGGCGGCGAGGCCCTGAACCCGGCTCCCGCACCCCGAGCTGCCTGGGTAGACTCCTCGGATGGCCACTGCCTCCTCCTCCCCCGCCGCGGCCGCCTCCCCCACCTTGGGGCGCGCGCTCGAGCTCCTGGCGAGTCCCCTCCTGGAGTTGGTGCACGAGGCGGCCCGCGTGCACCGGGAGCACCACGATCCCCGCGCCGTGCAGTGCGCGCACCTGTTCTCGATCAAGACGGGTGCCTGCCCGGAGGACTGCGGCTACTGCTCGCAGAGCGCACACCACGGGTCCGGGCTCCAGAAGGAGAAGCTCACCGACGTGCCCACGGTCGAGGCCGAGGCGCGTCGCGCTCGCGAGGCCGGGGCCGATCGGCTGTGCCTCGGCGCCGCCTGGCGCGACGTCAAGGACGGTCCCGACTTCGACCGCGTCCTGGACATGGTCAAGGCGATCAAGGCCGAGGGGCTCGAGGCCTGTGCCACCCTCGGCATGCTCAACCGCGAGCAGGCGGGACGCCTCCGCGAGGCCGGGCTCGACTACTACAACCACAACCTCGACACGAGCCGCAGCCACTACCAGGAGATCATCTCGACGCGCACCTATGAGGAGCGTCTCGAGACCCTCGAGGCCGTGCGCGAGGCGGGGGTCCAGGTCTGCTGCGGCGGGATCGTCGGCCTCGGTGAGAGCCGCCAGCAGCGCGCGGAGTTCCTGGCCGAGCTGGCCGACCTCGACCCCGCCCCCGAGTCGGTCCCCATCAACAGCCTCGTCCCCATCGAGGGCACCCCGCTGCAGGCGCAGGAGCCGCTGCCCTGGGACGAGCTGGTGCGGATGGTCGCCACCGCCCGCATCCTGATGCCCACCTCGGTCGTGCGCCTCTCCGCCGGCCGTGAGGACATGACCGAGGAGGCCCAGGCCCTGTGCTTCCTGGCCGGAGCGAACTCGATCTTCCTCGGCGAGCTGCTGACCACCTCGGGCCGCGAGCGCGCCGACGACGCGGTGCTGCTCGACAAGCTCGGGCTCGTCCCCGTCGACCGGAGCTGGAGGAGCGGAGCCTCGTCCGCACCCCGGTCGAGGTGCCGGTCACCGACGACTGGGTCTCGAACGACCTGCTCGGACTCTCGAGCGACCCCGCCGTGGTCGAGGCCTCCGCGGCAGCGCTCCGCGAGAGCGGCGCCGGGGCCCGGGCCGCGCGCGCCCTGGGCGGTGAGTGCGCCGCGCACGCGGCCGCCGAGCGCGCCGCCGCGTCCTGGCTGGGAGAGGAAGCGGCCCTGCTGTTCCCCTCGGGCTGGCAGGCGACCGCCGGCGTTCTCGGAGCGCTGGCGGGCCGAGGGGACGTGCTCATCTGCGACGAGTTCCTC
>WTJQ01000316.1 GCA_011524785.1 Planctomycetota bacterium
CCCCGGGCCGGTCGTACCGCGAGTGCACCTCGGCGAACGAGCCCGTGCGACGCACCTCGCCGAGCGAACGCCGCCAGCGTCCTCCGCTGAACGAGCGCTGCGAGAGCACTTCCTCCAGTGAACGCGTGTCGGCGCTTGCCGCTGCGCGAGTGAGGCCCGCGTTGGCTTCGAGATCCACCCTCGCGATTCGGGTGGCCCTGGCGTGCCGAGTGCGTGCGCGGTGCGGCCCGTGTCGATGCGCCCTAGGCTCGATCGCGGACGCTCCAGTCCCGACCCTGCGCGGGCCCGCGTGTCCCGAGCTCCATCGCCCCGTCCGATCCCATGCGCTCCACCTCCGTGCTCCTCCTCGCCCTCGCCGGACTCCTGATCTCGCCGGCCCTCGGCCAGCGCCTCCCGCGGGAGGACGTCGTCGACGTCCCGGCCCGCGCCGAGGGGCTGTGCGTCAGCAACCTGTTCCAGAGCCACATGGTCCTGCAGCGGCAGCGGCCGATCGCGCTCTGGGGCTGGGGCGCCCCCGGGGAGCAGGTCCAGGTCCAGCTGGGTGCGGACATCGCCAGTGCGCAGGCCGATGCCGAGGGCGCGTGGCGGGTCGAGCTGCCCGCTCGCGAGGCCGAGGCGACACCCCAGGTGGTGACGATCCGGGGCGAGAGCGCGGAGCTGCTCCTGGAGGACGTCCTGGTGGGGGACGTCTGGATCCTCGGCGGCCAGAGCAACATGGAGTTCGAGCTGGCCAAGGTGGAGAACGGCGAGCTCGAGATCGCGACCGCGAACTACGACCAGCTGCGGATCCTCACCGTTCCCTACGGAGAGGGTCCCGACCTGCAGCGGGGCTTCGCGCGTCTCCATGAGTGGAGCGGATGGTTCGGGCGTCACTTCCGCAAGGGGGACTGGGACGTGTGCCGGCCGGAGGTGGCCCGCGAGCTCTCGGCCATCGGCTACGTCTTCGCTCGCCGGCTGCACATGGCGTCCGGCGTTCCCATCGGCGTGATCGACGCCTCGCGCGGTGGCACCACGGTGGAGACGTGGACCCCGCGGGAGGTCTTGGAGGGGCTCGAGGCCGAGGTCGTGCGCGCGAAGCTGCAGGACTGGGACGAGCGAGTCGCGACCTGGGACGCGGAGGCCGACCTCGCGCGGCGCGTCCAGCAGGCCCAGCAGCGGCGCGCGCGGCTCGAGGCCGAGGGCAAGCCCGTCCCCGCGGACCAGCAGGCGGACCCGACGGACCTGAGGCCGGGACCCATCGCCGACCACAACCTCCCGGGCAGCTGCTACGCCGGCATGCTGGGGCCCCTGGTCGGGCTCTCGATCAAGGGCGTCGTCTTCCACCAGGGCTACAACAACGCCCTCGACGGGATGCCGGGCGTCCGGCTCTACGAGCAGGTCCTGCCCGCCATGATCACCGCGTGGCGCGCGGCCTTCGGCGATCCCGAGCTCCCCTTCGGCCTGCTCTCGCTGTGCACGGACGGCTACCCGCAGACCCGCGAGGACTACTGCGAGAAGATGTTCAACGCGGGCATCTACATCCGTGCCGCGCAGTACCGGGCCTTCCTCGATCTGTGGGAGGCGGGCGACCGCAACATCGGCTTCGCCAGCACCTACGACCTGCGGCGCCGCTGGTACCACCCGCAGGTCAAGCTGCCGGCTGGGGAGCGCCTCGCGCGCTGGGCCCTCGCGACCCAGTACGGGCACGGGCGGAAGCTGCCCTGGAAGCCGCCCGCGCTCGTGGAGCTGCGGCGTGAGGAGGGACAGCTTGTGCTGCGCCTCGACACCGACGTGATGGACCCCATGGACGGGGCGATCGAGGGCTTCGCGGTCGCGGGGGAGGACCGGCGCTTCCACCCGGCGACGGCGACGTACCTGCAGGTCGGGGAGGACGATCGCGGTCGTCCGCGGCTCGACCGCAAGCAGCTCGTCCTGACCAGCCTGATGGTCCCCGAGCCCGTTCACTTCCGCTACGCCTGGGGGCGCAACCCCCTTGGCAACCTGCAGGTCACCGGCAACAAGGACCTCCCCTTCGCGACCCAGCGCAGCGACGACTGGGACCTGGCCGAGGTCCCCCTAGGCGTGCTCGAGGAGCTCCCCGAGGGCAAGCTGAGCCGCCGCGACCAGGGGCGGATCCGGGCGGCCCTCCGCGAGGAGGACGCCCGGCGGCGCGTCGCCGAGGCCCGCGCCCTGCTCGAGGAGCTGGACCCTGCCCCGCCCGCCGAGGGCGCTGGCACTCAGGACGGCTGAGGCGCCGCCGCGGCCGGGCGCCGCACTGGCCCGTTGAGCAGCGTGCCGATCGGCGTCGGGCGAACCAGGGTCAGGTACGTCACGCCCATCACGACGAACGTCACGGCGCACGTGATCGAGACCTGCACCCAGGGCCCGAGCTCGGTCGCGGCCAGCCAGCCCTGCAGGACGAACACCAGCGCCATGTGCATGAGGTAGGCCCAGTAGGAGCCATCGGCCACGACGCGGACCCAGTGCCGCTCGCGCGTGAGCACCCTCTGCGTGAGGCCGATGGTCCCGAGCACGAGTCCCCAGACACAGATCGACTCGCCGAGCATCACGCCCAGGACGGTGTCCTCCCCCTGCTTGGCCGGGGCGGCAAGGGCCGCGTCGATGGTCAGGAAGTAGGCCGCGATCCCGGTCAGCAGCAGGGTCGGCCAGCGGCGCGTCACGAGGCGCGTGTCCGGATCGACCGCGCGGACCAGCCCGCCGAACGCGAAGAACACGGCGTAGTGCACGAGCACGTGAAGGTCGATCGAGAGCGTGAACGACGTGTCGGGCCCGAAGCCAGGCATCGTCAGGCCTCCGCGCTGGAACGCGGTCGTCAGCCCGGTCGCCGGGACGAGCACGAGGAGGACGAAGCCCAGGGACACGGTCCAGGAGCCCGGTGCCGAGCGACCGAGCAGCCCGAGCACCCCGAGGACCACGGCCAGGCCGATCGAGAGCGGCACCAGGAACCAGAGGAACCACAGGTGCCCCAGGCTGAACTCCCCGAGGTCCTCGAGGAGGCGATCGAACGCACTCCGCTGGAGGAGCTCGGCCGTCGCAGCCAGGTCACCCTCGATGGTCGCCTCGTCCAGGGGGACGCTCATGAGCCCCGCCATGAAGCGCGTGAGCCCGACGCGTGCCTCGTCCCACGGCCAGTCCGCGAGGTCGGCGGGGCTCGTCCCGTCCTCGTCCCGCAGGCTGGGGTCGGCTCCGCCCTCCAGCAGCGCGCGGACCGCCTCCGGGCGCCCGAAGAACGCCGCGGCGTGGAGGGGGGTCGCGTCGCGCCCGTCCCGGGCACCCACCTCGGCGCCCCGCTCGATGAGCAGGCGGCAAGCGTCCGCGTGGCCCCAGGCGGAGGCCCAGTGGAGCGCCGTGAGCTCGGCCCCATCGGCGCCGTTCACGTCGGCGCCCGCATCGAGCAGCTCCCTCAGCCGCGCGAGGTCTCCCTCCTTCGCGGCCTCGGTCAGATCCGTGGCGGGACCCAGGGCCTCCGATCCGGCCCAGGACGCGAGGCGTGCAGCGGGCATCTCCACCCCGCCGGTCCGCGTGTCCCGTCGCTGCAGCTCCATGCCGAGCTCCATCGCGTTCTCGGTGAGGGGCACGACGGTGTACGCCCCGATCAGGAGCGGCAGGCCGATGCGCAGCAGGCGCTGGCGCGCCAGTCCTCGGACCCCGCGCCGCTGCCAGAGCATCACGCTGAAGTAGCCGCTCAGCAGGAAGAAGAGCGGCATGCGGAACACGTGGATGAAGTGGAAGACGTGCTTCAGTCCCTCCGACGACTGGTCGCTCTGGATCATCCAGGGGATGCCCGCGACCGAGAGGGAGGCGTGGAGGACGATGCCGAGCAGCATCGCGCCGCCCCGGAGGGCGTCGAGGTCGTGGCGGCGTGCGATGCCGGGGGAGATGGGGGTCTGCATCAGCTTGGGGGGGATCCGGTCTACGCCGTCGGTGCGAGCGCATTCACGAGACTCCACGCTGACCGGATCGACCGGCGTGACCAAGCGTTTCGAGACCAAACGGAGGAAGCGCGCGCGAGAGCAGGATCGGGGGGCCACCAACGCCGCTCGAGGGCGACCCGAAGGGCTGCCCGCACGCCCACCGACCCGCTAGGCCGAGCCCCTTCCGCCCCGCGCCGCCTCGATGCGTCCGAGCAGCCCGTCGGCGAGAGCGGCCCCGCAGCGGGGCTCGTGGTGCATGAAGAACATCGGCTCGATCAGCTCGAGCTCGTTCAGTACCGGAGCGCCGTCGTCGAGGAACAGGAAGTCGACGCGCGCGTACAAGAGCGACTCGGGGCTTGGCGCGGCTGCGACCGCCGCGAGGGCCAGTCGGGCGAGCTCGGGCTCCACGTCGATGCGCTCGTCGACGGCATCGAAGTCGTCCTGCACGCGGTAGTCCCCGGGCACCGGGGTCTTGCGGACCGCGTGCACGACCTCGCCCTCGACCACCATCAGCGACACCTCGCCCTCGGTCTCCACGCGCCCGAGGTAGGGCTGCAGGAACATGTCCTGCCGAGCGACCTGGGCCTCCAGGAAGACCTGTCCCTCCTGGCGCTCCTCGGCGGTGCGCATCCGCATGGTGTCGCTGGCGGTCGCGCCGATCACCGGCTTGGCGAAGGCGGTGGACCACCCGCGGCTCTCGAGCGTCCCGGCCAGGTCGACCGCGGAGCCGCGCGGGAGCCACACGGTGGGCGCGATGGGGATGCCCGCGCGCTCGAGGTCCTGGAGATAGCGCTTGTCCATGTTCCAGCGCACGATCTCCGGCGGGTTGAACACGGGGACGAGGGCGGCGACGCGGTCCAGCCAGGCGCGGAACTGCCGGGGCCGGTGGTGGTAGGTCCAGGTCAGGCGGATCAGGACCGCGTCGAAGGCGCCCCAGTCCACGCCCGGGTCGTCCCAGGCAGGGCACTCGAAGGTGACGCCCCGCGCCCGCAGGGCCTCGTGGAGCGGGGCCTCCGAGGCCACGCCGGTGGGCGTCCGGGCGTCGGAGTCGAGGTCGCAGTCGGCGAGGGCGAGGTGCATGGGGGGCGCGCATCGCGGCGCGGCCCTACGATAGTGCCGGCGGGCCACGCCCCGCCGCCTCCTCGGAGGTCCCCGACCCGCCATGCTCGCTCTCACCGCCCTGCTCCTCGCGCCCGTCCCTCCGAGCCCGGCCCGGCCGGTCGCCATGAGGAGCGAGGGCGACGGCGCGCGGGTGAGCTTCGATCGCGAGGTGCGGCCCCTGCTCTCCGATCGCTGCTTCGAGTGCCATGGCCCGGACGCGCGGGCGCGCGAGGCGGGGCTCCGGCTCGACAGTCGTGAGGGCCTGCTCGGGGAGGACGGCGCCGCAGGCGTGGTCGTCCCCGGCGCGCCCGAGGAGAGCCTCCTGGTCCAGCGAATCACCGCCCCCGATCCCCTCGACCGGATGCCGCCGCCCGGCTCGCGCCACGAGCTGGCCGCCGACGAGATCGAGCTCCTCCAGCGCTGGATCGAGCAGGGCGCCGCGTGGGAGGGGCACTGGGCCTGGGCGCCGCCTCGTGTGGCGGCTCCCCAGCTCGACGTGGACGCCCTCGTCGAGGCCGAGCTCGCGGCCGCGGGCCTGCGTCCCCGCACGCTGACGGACCTGCGGACCCTGGTGCGGCGGCTGTCCTGGGACCTCACCGGACTCCCGGCGCGCATCGAGGACCTCCGCCGGCTCGAGGGCGGCGCCCTGGACCTCGAGGGCTACGTCGACCAGCTGCTCGCCTCGCCGCACTACGGCGAGCGCATGGCCCAGCACTGGCTCGACCTCGTCCGGTACGCGGACACGGTCGGCTACCACGGCGATCAGGAGTGGACCGTCTGGCCCTACCGCGACTGGGTCGTGCGGGCCTTCAACGAGAACATGCCCTTCGACCGCTTCACGGTGGAGCAGCTCGCTGGCGACCTGCTGCCGGAGCCGACGATGGGGCAGCGCGTGGCCGCCAGCTACAACCGGCTGAACATGGTCACCTTCGAGGGCGGCTCGCAGCCCAAGGAGTTCCTGCTCAAGTACGCGGCCGACCGCGTGCGCAACTACTCGAGCATCTGGCTCGGCTCGACCGTGGGCTGTGCGGAGTGCCACGACCACAAGTTCGACCCCTACACGACGGCGGACTTCTACTCCCTGTCGGCCTTCTTCGCGGACATCGACGAGGTGGGGGTCTACGGCAACTTCCAGGGCCGCAAGGTGCCGCCCGAGATGCGGGTCGCGTACCCGGACCAGCGGGCGCGTCTCGAGGAGCTCGAGGCGGCGCTGCGGGGCACCGAGGCCGCGGCGACCTCCTGGACCGATGAGCTGCGCGGCGCACGTGCCGCCTGGGAGACGGAGCTCGTGGAGCGCGCGCAGGCGGGCTCGGCCGAGGAACTCGCGTGGATCGCGACCGAGCAGGGCAACGGCGGGCGGACCGAGGGCGCGTGGCGCTGGACCGACGCCGTCCGCCACGGGGAGCTTCGCACCCGGGAGCAGCGCGGCGGCGAGACCGTGCAGCACTTCTTCCACGGGGCCAGCCGGCGCCTGTCGGTCGCCGCGGGGGACACCCTCTTCGCCTGGGTCCTGATCGATCCCGAGGACCCGCCCGAGCAGCTGATGCTCCAGTTCCACCGCGACGGGACCTGGGAGCACCGGGCCTGGTGGGGAGCCGACCGGATCCCGTTCGGCCCGCGCGGTCAGGACGTCCCGGCGCACCGGCGCCAGGGGGACCTGCCCTCGGCGGGGGAGTGGGTCCGCCTCGAGGTGGATCCGGAGACCGTGGGCCTGCTCGAGGGCAGCGCGATCGACGGCATGGCCTTCACCCAGTTCGGCGGCCGCGTGCACTGGGCCGAGGCCGGCGTCGAGACGCGGGTGGGGGAGCTGGCCCTCAGCGGCGTCCCGCCCGCGACCCTGGCCGCCCTGCTCGCCCCTGGCAGCGAGCGCACCGAGGAGGGCCGCGCCCTGCTCGACGAGCGCTTCCTCGCCACGACCCCCCTGCTGCAGGACGCGCGCGCCGCGCGGGACGCGGCCAAGGCCGCTCACGCCGCGTTCGACGGGACCCTGCCGCGCATGATCGCGACGGTCTCGGTCGAGCCGCGCGAGGTGCGCGTCCGGCCGCGGGGCAACTGGATGGATGACAGCGGCCCCGTGGTGGCTCCTGCCGTCCCCGCCTTCCTCCCCCAGGGGGACTTCCCCGCCGACCGTCGGGCCACGCGCCTCGACCTCGCGCGCTGGACCGTCTCGGACGCTAACCCGCTGGCTGCGCGCGCGTTCGTGAACCGCATCTGGCGCCTGCTCTTCGGCGCCGGGCTCGCACCGGACCCCCAGGACCTCGGCACCCAGGGTGGGCGACCCTCGCACCCCGAGCTCCTCGACGGGCTCGCCCTCGAGTTCGTCTCCAGCGGCTGGGACGTCAAGGCCCTCGTGCGGCGGCTCGTGCTGACGCGCGCCTACCAGCGCAGCTCCCTCGTCACGCCCGAGCTGGACGAGCTCGACCCCTTCAACCGTCTGCTCGCGCGGCAGGGGCGCTTCCGCCTCGACGCCGAGTTCGTGCGCGACGGGGCCCTCGCGGCCAGCGGCCTGCTGCGCGGGACGATCGGCGGACCGAGCGTCAAGCCGTACCAGCCGGAGGGCTACTGGGCGCAGCTCAACTTCCCCCTGCGCCGCTGGCGTGCGGACGAGGGCGAGGGGCTCCACCGCCGCAGCCTCTACACCTTCTGGTGCCGGACCTTCACGCATCCCGCGATGCTGGCCTTCGACGCGCCGAGCCGCGAGGAGTGCGTCAGCGCCCGCAACCGCGCGAACACGCCGCAGCAGGCGCTGGTCCTGCTCAACGACCCCGAGTTCGTGGAGGCAGCGCGGGTGCTGGCCCAGGACCTCCTGGCGGAGCCCGGGACGACCGACGCGGTGCGCCTCGAGCGGCTCTTCGAGCGCGTCCTGACGCGCGGCCCCAGGGCAGCGGAGCGTGCCGTGGTGCTCGAGCTGCTGGCGGCCGAGCGCGCGCGGTATGCCGCGGACCTGGACGCGGCACGCGCCCTGGTGGGCGTGGGGCGCGCGCCACGACTCGAGGGTCTCGACCCTGCGGAGCTCGCGGCGTGGACCCAGGCGGCGCGCCTCGTCCTGAACACCGGGGAGGCGGTGACGCGCTCATGAGCACGCGGAGCCTCTTCTCCCGCCGCGGACTCCTCGGGCACGCCGGCGGAGGTCTCCTGGCCGGCGCCGTCTCGGGGCTGCTCGGGCGGGACGCGTTCGGCGCCCCGCGGCGCGAGGGCCTGCATCACGCGCCGCGGATCCGGCGCGTGATCCATCTCTGCATGGCGGGTGGGCCCTCGCACCTCGAGACCCTCGACGAGAAGCCGGAGCTGGCGCGGCGTGACGGGGAGCCCATGCCCGAGTCCTTCACGAAGGGCCAGCAGCTGGCGCAGCTCCAGGGCCAGGCGCTGCGGTGCCTCGCTCCCCAGCACCCGTTCCGGACGTTCGGCTCCTCGGGGCAGCGCATCAGCGCGCTGTTCCCCGAGATCGGGGCGCACGCCGACCGCCTGTGCATCGTCCGGTCGATGACCACCGACCAGATCAACCACGACCCGGCGCACACCCTGATGAACACGGGGTCCGGGCTCTCCGGTCGCCCGAGCATGGGCTCCTGGACGACCTGGGGCCTCGGCTCCGAGACCGAGGACCTGCCGGGCTACGTGGTCCTCACCTCGGTCGGTCGCGGGGGCCAGATGCAGCCGATCGCCGCGCGGCAGTGGAGCGCCGGCTTCCTCCCCGGTCGTCACCAGGGGGTGCACCTGCGCTCGTCGGGCGATCCGGTGCTCTACGCCCGGCCGCCGGCCGGCTCGAGCCTGGAGGACCAGCGGCGCCTCGTGGACGCGGCCGCTGCCCTCGATCGCGCCGAGGCCGCACGGACCGGTGACCCCGAGCTGACCACGCGCATCGCGCAGTACGAGATGGCGTTCCGCATGCAGACCAGCGTGCCGGAGCTGATGGACCTCTCCGACGAGGCGCCCGAGACGCTGGAGCTCTACGGGACGCAGGGCGCGGACGGCTCGTACGCGGCGAACTGCCTGCTGGCCCGGCGCTTGGCCGAGCGGGGCGTGCGCTTCATCCAGCTCTACCACCGCGGCTGGGACCATCACGGCGGGGTCAAGCGCAGCATGGAGATCACCGCGGGCGAGGTCGATCGGCCGACCGGAGCGCTCCTGACGGACCTCGCGCGCCGCGGACTGCTCGAGGACACCCTCGTGATCTGGGGCGGCGAGTTCGGCCGCACGCCCATGGGCCAGGGCAGCGGCCGCGACCACCACATCAAGGGCTTCTCGCTGTGGCTGGCGGGTGGAGGCATCGCGGGCGGCACCAGCTACGGCGCCACGGACGAGCTCGGCTACGCCGCCGTCGACCGACCCGTCCACGTCAACGACCTGCATGCGACGCTGCTGCACCTGCTGGGGATCGACCACGAGCGGCTCCTGTTCCGCTTCCAGGGTCGGGACTACCGCCTGACGGACGTCGCGGGTCGCGTGGTCACTCCGTGGCTCGCCTGAGCTGCTGGCGCCGCGCGGTGCCGAACGGCCGAGGCCTCCTCGGGGGGGACCGGGTCCTCGGGGGGCCTCGCGCGAACCCAGGCGCCCGGCCGGGCGCTAGTCTGCTGGCCCATGCCCACGGATCAGCACGACTGGATCGGCGCCCTCGCGGCGCTGCGCGAGGCGGGGACGCCCTGCGCCCTCGTGACCGTCACGGGCGTGGTCGGGAGCGCGCCGCGCGACGTGGGCACGCGCATGCTCGTCACGGCCGAGCGGCTCGCATTCGGCACCATCGGCGGGGGGCGGCTCGAGCACCTCGCCATGGAGCGCGCGCGTGAGCTGCTGACCGCCGGACGCCCGGCCTCCGAGACCCTGCGGCTGCCCCTCGCCGAGCGTGCTGGCCAGTGCTGCGGGGGCGAGGTCACGCTCCTCCTCGAGGCGTGGACCTGGAGCCGTCCCGTGGTCGCCGTCTTCGGGGCGGGCCACGTCGGGCAGGCGCTGGGGGGGCTGGCCCCGTGGATGGGGGCCGAGGTGCGCCTCGTGGACACGCGCGATGAGCAGACCCTCGAGCCGCGCCTGCCGAGCGAGCGCCCCTTCGAGGTCACCTTCACCGACGCGCCGGAGGCCGAGCTCGACGAGCTCCCCGACAGCGCCTGCGTCCTGATCATGACCCACGATCACGGGCTGGACCTCGAGCTCGTGGCGGCGGCCCTCCGCCGGCCCTTCCCGTACCTCGGGCTGATCGGCTCCGAGCGCAAGTGGCAGCGCTTCCGCGGACGCCTGCTGCAGAGGGGGCTCGCGGAGGACCAGCTCGCCCGCGTGCGCTGCCCCATCGGCGGGACGCGGACCTCGAAGGAGTCGGGCGTGATCGCCCTCGGCGCGGCGGCCGAGGTCCTCGAGACCCTGCAGCCCGCTGTCCCGCCGGCCGCCAGCTGACGCCTCGCTCGCGTCGTCGCTCCATCCATTCCACCGCGCCATGACGACCGAGCTCCTCCTCCTCACCCTCTGGGTCCTCGCGCAGCTCGCGCTGGGGCTGTGGGTCGCGCGCCGCGTCCGCACCGAGGACGACTTCTTCGTGGCTGGCCGCCGTCTGGGTCCTTGGATGGCCGCCGCGTCCGTCTTCGCGACCTGGTTCGGGGCGGAGACGTGTGTTGGCGCCGCTGGCCAGGTCCACGACTCGGGCCTGGGAGCGCTCTCCGTGGAGCCTTACGCCTACGGGCTCTGCCTGCTCGTGATGGGGCTGGTGTTCGCGGTCCCGCTGTGGCGGCTCGGGATCACGACCCTGCCGGACTTCTTCGCCCGCCGCTTCGGCACCGCGACCGAGCGGGTCGCCGCCCTGGTCCTGATGCCCGCCTCGATCCTCTGGGCCGCTGCCCAGATCCGCGCGTTCGGGACCGTCCTCGCCGGAGCCGCGCCGAGCCTCGACGTCGGGACCGGCATCGCCGTCGCGGCCGTGCTGGCTGGCCTCTACACCATGCTCGGCGGCTTGCTCGCCGACGTGGTCACGGACCTGCTGCAGGGCGGTGTGCTCATCGTCGGGCTCGTGCTGCTGCTGGTCGCGGTGACCGGCGACCTGGGCGGAGCGTCCGGGCTGCTCGACGCCGCCGGGGAGCGCCTGGCAGCTCGCGCGGTGGGGCCGAGTCCCGGCGTCCTGGACGTCGTCGAGGCCTGGGCCATCCCCATCTGCGGCTCGGTCGTGGCCCAGGAGGTCGTGTCCCGGTCCCTCGCCGCGCGGAGCGCCGGCACCGCGCGGGGCGCCGCGCTCGGAGGCGGCGGGATCTACCTGCTCGTCGGGACGATCCCCGTCGTGCTCGGGCTCGTGGGCGGTCGGCTCGTGCCCGGGCTCGAGGACGGGGAGCAGCTGCTGCCGACCCTGGCGCGCGAGTACCTCCCCATGGGGCTGTTCGTGCTCTTCTCGGGCGCGCTGGTCGCCGCCATCCTCTCGACGGTCGACTCGGCCCTGCTGGTCGTGGGCTCGCTGGTGGAGCGCAACCTCCTGCTGGGGAGGACCGCCTCGGACGCGCTCCGCCTGCGGGTCGCGCGCGGTGCGGTCCTCGCGGCGGCCGGCGCGGCCTGGTGGCTGGCTGCCGGATCGGACGGCGTCTTCGCCCTGGTGGAGCTGGCCTCGGCCTTCGGGAGCTCCGGCGTGCTCGTGTGCGTGGTCCTGGGACTCTTCACGAGGCGTGGGGGACAGGTCTCGGCGCTCGCTGCCCTGGGGACCGGCGCCGCCCTCTGGGTCCTGGGGGACGCGGGAGGTCACTGGCCCCACCCCTACCTGGTGTCCCTCGGCGGAGCGCTCGTGGCCTACCTCGCGCTGTCGGGCCTGGGAGCGGCGGAGCGTCCTGTGCTGGGCAAGGTCGAGGCCTGAGGCGAGCAGCCCTCTCGCCTGCCGCGGCTCCGGTCCCTACTCTCAGGCGCATGCGCCCCGCGCTCGCCCTGCTCCTCCTCTCGCTCGTCCCGGCCTGCGCCCTGCCCGAGGGCAGTCGCTGGCGACCGTCGGCCGCCGCGGGGCTCCCGGTCGCGGAGGACCTCACGGTCTCCGTCCGGACCAACACGCTGAACGCGGGGCCGACTCCCTTCGACTCCCAGGACGTCGAGCTCGGAGCCGACCTGCTGGTGCCCCACGAGCGGCACTTCGCCAAGCGTGCCTTCCTCGGCTTCCGCGCGGCGCAGGGCACGCTGACCTTCATCCAGGAGTTCAACGGGCAGGTCGTCTCGACCTACGAGGTGGATGCCCCCGAGGTCGGCGCTGGCGGTCGCTTCTACTTCATGCCTCTCGGCCCCCTACAGCCCTACGTGCTGTCGTGGGTCACCCTCGCGAACCCCGAGTTCCGCGTGGTCAATCCCCTCGGGGATGCCCTGGGGCCCCAGCTCAGCCTCCGCACCGGGCTCGGCCTCGAGATCCCCGTGGACCGCCTCGGCGAGTGGCGCGGGCTGCGGCTGGCTCCGTTCATCGAGCTGCACCACGTCGCGCCGCTCTTCGCCTCCCAGGACGTGCAGGGCCAGGTCGAGATCGACCTGGAGGGGACCATCGTCCTCGCGGGCCTGCGCTTCGGTTTCTGAGCCGCGCGGGCCGCGCGCGGCGCCGCACAGGGGGCCTCGCGGCAAGGGCTAGAATGCGCCCATGCGCTCTCGAGCCCGCTGCCTGGCCCTCGGCCTCCTCCTCGCCGGGTGCGGCGGTGGTGAGCCGGTTGCGCCGACGCCCGCCGACGCCCGCAGCCTGATCCAGCGGGCGCAGGAGGTCGCCGGGACTGGCGCCACGCCCGAGGCCGCGGCCCTCCTCGAGCAGGCCCTGGAGCTCGAGCCGACGCACGTGGGTGCCTGGCACAGGCTGGGGGAGATGCGGGTGCTCTCCGGACTTCCCGGCGCGCTGGAGGCCCTCGACCAGGCCGCGGCCCTCGGCCTCGACAGCGCGCGCTTCCACCAGACCCGGGGCGAAGCCCTCGAGGCCGAGGGCCGGGACCGCGAGGCGGCCCTCGCCTTCGTCGCCGCGCTCGAGCGCGAGCCCTCCCGTGGCGAGGCCTGGTTCCGCCTGGCCCAGACCCAGCGGCGCCTGGGCCAGGAGCTCGACGCCGACGCCTCGCTGGCCGAGTTCGAGCGGCTGAAGCTCGCGGGGCAGCGCGTCGCGCAGCTCGAGGCCGCGGCCGCCGCGGCTCCTCGGGACGCGCGGGTCGCGGCGGCGGCGGCGACCGCACGCCTCGACCTGTTCGACCTGGCTGGCGCGTCGCGCTGGGTGGATCGAGCCTTCGAGATCGATGGCAAGAGCGCCGAGGCCCACCAGGCCGCGGGCCGTCTGGCCGCGGCCCAGGGGGACCCGGTCACGGCCGAGGTGCACTTCGAGCTCGTGATCCAGTCCAGCGAGTACGACCCGCGCCCGTGGATGGAGCTGGCTCAGCTCTCCTTGGCGGCCGGAGAGCGGGAGCTTGCGCGTGAGCGCTCCCTCGAGGCCACGCGCCGGGCCGAGGCCGATCCCAGCGTCTTCCTCGCCCATGCCCGCGTGCTCGCCGCCCTCGACGACCTGGTCGGGGCCGTTGGCGCGTGCGACGACGCCCTGCTGCGGGACAACGAGAGCGCCGAGGCCAGCACCCTGCGCGCCTTCCTGCTCGAGCGCATCCGCGAGCAGGAGGGGCGATGAGCGAGCGACCCTCCGGCGGGGAGCGACTCCTCCTGGGGGCGAGCCTCGGATCGCTCCTCCTGATCAGCAGCTGTGGCGGGGCGGCTGGGGGTGACCCGGCGGCCTCCGACGCGCGCCTGCACTTCACCGCCGTGGAGGGCGTCGTGCAGGCTCGCAACCGCACTGGCGCGCCGAGCAAGCCCTTCGTGACCGACTCCTTCGGAGCCGGCATCGCTCTGCGCGACCTCGACGGGGACGGCCACCTCGACCTGTTCGTTGTGGGTGGCGAGGAGCCGGACACCCTCCACCTGGGAGCGGGTGATGGGACCTTCCGCGTCTCCCCGGCGGCCCTGCCCGGGGCCGACGGCGTGTGCAGCTATGGCGTCAACGCGACCGACTTCGACGGGGACGGGGACGTGGACCTCTACGTCACCCGGCGCGGCCCCAACAGGCTGCTCCGGAACCGCGGGGACGGGACCTTCGACGAGGTGGCCGCGGAGCTGGGCCTCGACGACCCCGCGTGGGGCACGGGCGCCGTGTGGCTGGACCACGATCGGGACGGCGACCTCGACCTGTTCGTGGTCAACCACATCGCCTTCGATCGCGCGGAGGTCGAGGCCAAGGGGCCGAGCCGCTTCCTCGACCAGGAGGTCTACTACGGGCCGACCGGACTCGCGGGACAGCAGGACCGGCTGTACCGCGCCGGGGAGGACGGCCGCTTCGAGGACGTGACGGAGGCGGCGGGCCTCTCCGTCCAGGAGCCGCACTACGGCTTCCAGGCCCTCGCGTTCGACGAGGACGGCGACGGCTGGACGGACCTCTACGTCGCCAACGACACCACGCCGAACCAGCTCTGGCACAACCGCGGGGACGGGACCTTCGAGGAGGTCGCGGGCCGCCTCGGGTGCGCCCTCTCCATGGAGGGCGGACCCCAGGCGGGGATGGGGCTGGCCCTGGGCGACGTGCAGGCGGACGGCCAGCCGGACCTCTTCGTCACGAACTTCTCGAGCGACTACTTCACGCTCTACCAGCGCGGCTCCGACGGCTTCTGGCGCGATCGGACCACGCGGGCGCGCCTCCACGCGCCGACCTGGACCAGCCTCGGCTGGGCGTGCGGCTTCCACGACCTCGACTCCGATGGCGCCCTCGACCTGTGGGCCCTCAATGGCCACGTCTACCCGCAGATGGACGCGGTGCCCGACGGCCCGGGCTACGCGCAGGCGCCGCTGGTGTTCCTGGGCGACGGCGCGGGTCGCTTCGCGGCCGCCGAGGGCGGGGGCGGTCCCGGGCTCCAGAGGACCTGGGCCGCGCGCGGCGGGTGCGCGGCGGACCTCGACGAGGACGGCGACCTCGACCTGGTGATGGGGGTCCTCGACGGGAGCCCCGTGGTGCTCCGCAACGACGGGCGGCAGGGAGCCAGCGTTCGCCTGGAGCTGCGCGCTGCTGGCGGCGGGCTGGAGGCCATCGGCGCGCGCGTGGAGACCACGATCGGCGACCGCACCGCGACCTGGTACCTGGGGGCCCAGGGGAGCTTCCTCTCCAGCGGGCCGCGCACGCTGCACCT
>WTJQ01000235.1 GCA_011524785.1 Planctomycetota bacterium
ATGGACCTCCGTCCTCTCC
Organism: Planctomycetota bacterium; assembly: GCA_011524785.1. Classification (GTDB taxonomy): domain Bacteria; phylum Planctomycetota; class UBA1135; order UBA1135. The sequence goes on from WTJQ01000235.1 coordinate 20, forward strand.
TTCGACCACCTCCAGCCCTCACCCAGCGGATTTCCGGTGGAAGCCTGCGGCTGCCCGTCGCAGGGCGCGGGGCATCGGGTTCCTAGAGTGCGCCCATGCAGGAGCCGTCCGTCTCCGAGGCTCTCCGCCGAGCCCTGCGCCGACGCTGCCCGCGGTGTGGGACCGGGACGCTCTTCCGCTCGCGGTTCCGCCTGCGGGAGGCGTGCGATGAATGCGCCCTCGTCCTCCGCAGGGAGGCCGGGGCGATGACCGGCCAGATGTACCTCTCGGCGGCGGTGACGGAGGTGTTCGCGGCGGTGCTGGTCCTGGGCCTCTGGTTCTTCACCGACCTCTCGACGCCCCAGGCCCTCGCGCTCGGGCTGCCCCTCGTCGCGGGGTTCAGCTACCTCGTCCTGCCCTACTCGATGGGCGTCTGGGTCGCGGTCGAGTTCCTCTCGGACCGGGTCGGCGAGCGCGCCGATCGGAGGGCCTGAGCATGCCGGAGCTCCCCGAGGTCGAGACGACGGCGAACCTGGTGCGCCCCGGGGTGGAGGGCCGGCGCGTCCGAGCCGTGGAGGTCGACTGGCTCCGAACCCTGGGGGGCGCGACCGTCGAGGAGTTCACGAGGGCCGTGGTCGGCGCGCGCGTCGCTCGGGTCGGCCGCCGGGCCAAGTACGTCCGCCTCGACCTGGAGCGCGGCGGTCACGCGGCCGGCGCCCTGCTGGTGCACCTGCGCATGACCGGGAGGCTCGTGGTGACGCAGGGACGCGAGCCCACCCCGGAGTGGCGCAAGGTGTCCCTGCGCCTGGACCGCGGGACGCTCCACTTCCTGGACGTCCGCAAGTTCGGTCGCTTCACCTTCCACGCGGACCCCGAGGCCGCCCTGGCCCACCTCGGTCCTGAGCCCTTGGGGCCCGACTTCACCGCGGAGGGGCTCGCCTCCGGGCTGCGCTCCCGCCGCCGCGCGCTCAAGCCGCTGCTGCTCGACCAGGAGTTCGTGGCGGGGCTGGGCAACATCTACGTGGACGAGGCGCTGCATCGCGCCGGGCTGCACCCCCTGCGGAGCAGTGCCAGCGTGCGCAGGTCCTCGGCCGAGCGCCTCCACGCGGCCATCCAGGACATCCTCGCCCGCGCGATCGAGCGCGAGGGCTCCTCCTTCGACACCTTCTACCGCACGCCCGAGGGCAAGCCCGGCGAGTACCAGCACCTGTTCCAGGTCTACGGCCGCGACGGCCAGGCCTGCCGGACCTGCGGGACGACGATCCGCAAGCTGGTCGTGGGGCAGCGGGGCACCCACGTGTGTCCGCGGTGCCAGCCAGTGCCCCGCGGGGCCTCCCGGGCCGGCCGCTCGTAGCGCGGCCCTGGCGGGGACCCTAGAATCCCGCCGCCATGCTCGACACCAGTGCTTTCAAGAAGGGCGTCTGCCTCGTCTTCAAGGGGATGCCCTGCATGATCACCGACTACTCGGTGTCCACCCCGACCGCCCGCGGCGCGAACACCATCTTCAAGACCAAGCTGCGGCACCTGGTGACGGGCCAGCTGTTCAACGAGTCGATCCGCTCGGGCGAGAAGTTCGAGGAGGTCGACATGGAGCGCCACGGCGCGAGCTACCTCTACAACGACGGCTCGAGCTGGCACTTCATGGACGACGAGACCTTCGACCAGTTCGAGCTGAACGCGGACCAGCTGGCGGGCGACGAGCAGTACATCGTCGATGGGATCGAGGGCGTCCAGGCGGTCCTCATCGACGGCTCGGTGGTGGGCATCCAGCTGCCCATGGTCGTGACCCTCTCCGTCACCGAGTGCGACCCCACGATCAAGGGGGCCACCGCGCAGGCCCAGCTGAAGCCGGCCAAGTGCGAGACGGGCCTCGAGGTGCAGGTCCCGGCCTACGTCGAGGCCGGCGAGCGCATCCGTGTGGACACGCGTGACGGCCACTTCGTGGAGCGGGCCAAGGACTGATTCCTCCCAGGCGGCGAGGCCGCAGGGCCCCCGCTGCGACAGCGGCGCGCCCCCTCGGGAGCGCGCCGCTGTTCGTGTCGGGCGTGCAGCCCGTTGGGAAGCGCGTCGAGCTCAGCCCAGGCGCTTGCGCCAGGCGGCCTCGACCTCGCTGACGCTCGGCCACTGCTCGCTGCACAGGGCGAGGTACAGCGTCACGTCCTCAGCCGGGTACTTGGAGTCGAGGTCGGTCACCGTGGCCTCGACCTTGCTGCCGTCCGGCAGGGCGCCCGAGGGGTCCCCGATCATCCCGTCCTCGTGCTCGACGCCCGTGCCGTCGAGGAAGTCGAGCACCAGCTGCTTCTGAGCGGCGAAGAGGTAGGTGCCGAAGAGCTCGTAGCACATCTCCGCGTTGCCGGCCTGCTCCATGATCGTGCGCGCCCGGCGGGCGCGCTGGGCGAACGGCACCTTGCGGATCATGTGGGGGCGGAACTTCATCAGCTTCGCCACCTCTCCGTCGAGGGGGCCGAAGCCGTCGCGGGCCAGGGTCTCGTAGATGGACTCGAAGCGCTCGGGGCTGAGCTGGCGCAGCTGTTCGATGACCTGCATGGATGGGGGAGGGCTGGGGGCAGGAACCGGCAGGGAGCCGGTCCGGGTGCGGCGGAGTCTAGCCTATGGTGAGCCACCGACGGCCGCTGCCATGGGACCCAAGACCGAGACCTCGACCTCCACCGGCTTCCCCCGGGCCGAGGCCACCTATGCCTTCTGCGCCACGCTCTTCGTGGTCTCGCTCGTCCTGACGAACATCATCGGGACCAAGCTCTTCGTGGTCCCGGAGGGGCTGCCGTACTTCGGCGGCAAGACCCTCACCTCGGGGATCCTGACGTACCCCATCACGTTCCTCCTGACCGACCTCGTGAGCGAGTTGTGGGGTCGGAAGCGGGCCGACCTGATGGTCGTCTGGGGCTTCGTGATGAGCCTCCTGATGCTGGGCGTCCTGAACCTGGCGGTCGCCCTGCCGCCCAGCGAGTGGTGGACCCAGCCCGGGATCGGCTGGACCCTGGGCGACGGCACGGCCGTGACCTTCGACAGCGCGACCGCGACCCAGGCGGCCTTCCAGGCGACCTTCGCGAACCCGGCCATCCTGCTGGCGGCCTCGATGCTCGCCTACCTGGTGGCGCAGCTCTTCGACGTGCGCCTCTACCACTTCTGGTGGCGCGTCACCGGCGGGCGGCACATGTGGATCCGCAACAACGGCTCGACGGGCATCAGCCAGCTCGTCGACACGATCATCGTGAACGGGATCTTCCTGCGCTGGGGCCTCGACCTCGCCTGGGGCGAGATCGTCGACATCATCATCGCGGTCTACCTGTTCAAGCTCGTGCTCGCCGCCCTCGACACGCCCCTGATCTACCTGGGACGCGGGTGGATGGAGCGCTTCCTCGGGATCGAGCCCGATCCCACGCGGGCGAGCGCGCCCCTGGCCTGAGGCCGCGCCGCGCTCGCTCTCCCGCGGGTCAGGCGTCGCCCGGCTCGATGCCGAGGACCTTGACCTTCACCGTCACCCGCTGGCCGGCCAGCGGATGGTTGAAGTCGAGCACCACACCCTCGGGGGTCAGCTCGATCACGCGCGCGACCACCGGCTCGGCGGGCACCGCCTCGGGGTCGTCGCCCTCCTCGGCCTCGAACTCGAGCTCGATCAGGTCCCCGAGCGTCAGCTCCTCCTCCGGCGGGAAGCTCTCGCGCGGCACGGTCTCGAGCTGGCCGGGATCGAACTCGCCGTAGGCGTCCTCGCCCTCGAGCTCCAGTTGGAGTTCGTCACCCTCGCCCTTGCCGATCAGGGCGCTCTCGACGCCGGCGGGCAGCTCGC
>WTJQ01000294.1 GCA_011524785.1 Planctomycetota bacterium
GCTCGCGCGGGCCGCCATCGCGGCCGGTGCCGATGGCCTGGCGGTGGAGGTCCACCCCCGTCCGGAGGAGGCCAAGTCGGACGGCGGCCAGGCCCTCCTCGCCGGCGAGCTGGCGGGACTCGTGGCCGACGCGCGCGTGATGGCGGCCGTCACCGGGCGTCACCTGGCGCAGCAGCTCGCGATGCCGGCTCCCTCGGCCTGACGGCAGGCAGCGCCGGCCGCCGGGACTCAGAGCTCCTCGAGGGCGGCCTGGACCGCGTCCCAGTCGATGTCGAGCGGCTCCCACTCCACGTCGCAGGCCGCCGCGGCGAGCTCGTGGACGCGGGTGGCGCGGCGCAGGGAGTCCGGGTGGGTGCTCAGCCACTCGGGCATGTCGATCTCCTGCTCCTCCGCCAGGCGCTCGAAGAAGCGCGCCATTCCACGGGGGTCGATCCGGGCCTCGACGAGCATGCGGACCCCCTCCTCGTCGGCCTCGGTCTCCGCGTCGCGCCCGTACCCGTTCTGGAGGACCTCGACGACCAGGCTCTCGAGCCCCGAGAGATCGCCCAGCGTCACGCTGATCACGGCCGTGAGCCCGGCGGCCTTCACCACCTGCCGGATCCCGTGTCGTCGCGTGACGTGCGCGAGCTCGTGAGCGATCACTCCGGCCACCTCCTCGGGCGTCTCCGCGGCCTCGAGCAGGCCCGTGAACACGACCACGTGCCCGCCCGGCAGCGCGAAGGCGTTCACCAGCTCGTTCTCCACGATGCGGAACTGGAACTCGGCCTCCTCCAGCGAACGGTGGGGGCTGATGCGGTCGATCATCGTCTGCACGGCCTCGCGCAGGACGTCCTCGCTGACGACCCCGCCCTTCACGGGCATGTTGTCGCTGGCGAACTCCCCGATCGCCTCGTCGACGGAGTAGGGGATCTCCTCGGCGATGCCCTCGGTCGTGCGCGTGAAGCACGCGGGCATCTTGAGCAGCGCCAGGACCAGCAGGCCGAGGGCGAGCGTGCAGCCCAGTCGTCCGACCCATGGATTCGCCACGGACTCCCCCTCGAGGCTGGCGACCTGGTTCGCGAGGTCGTTCCCACCCGCAGCTTCCAGGGCCCGCAGGAAGTCGGGGTCGACGCTGCTGGCGGTGATTCCACCACTGCTGCACTCGATCGCGCCGGCATCGCTCCGCCGGAGCCGCATCCCGAGCCAGGGGATGCGCTGGACGTGGCCGCTGGCGGTCGTGGCCACGAGGGCCTCGGCCTCGAAGGTGAGCGTCGCGTCGAGGGGGGCCTCGGCGTGGTCGCGGTCGCGCAGGCGACCGGGGAAGGAGAGCGACTCCATGGGGGTCAGTCGGGGCGTCGGATGGTCGTGAGCAGGCTCCCGATCGGAGAGATCGAGCAGCGCACGACGTCTCCATCTTCCAGCGGACCGACCCCCTCGGGGGTGCCCATGAGCACGAGGTCGCCGGGACGGAGTGTCAGGTGCCGGGACAGCCACGCCAGGGCCTCGGGGATGCGCACGACGAGGTCGCGGGTCGAGGCGTCCTGACGCACCTCGTTCCCCACGGTGCAGGTCACGTTCAGGTCGTGGGGGTCCAGGAACCCGCTCGGGACGAGGGCCGGGCCGAGCGGGAGGAACCCGTCCATGTTCTTGCCGCGCAGCCAGGGGTACCCCTGCTTCCGGTCGGCTCCCTGCAGGCTGCGCGCCGTCAGGTCGTTGGCGACGGTCAGGGCCGCGACGCAATCCAGCGCCTCACCTGGCTCCAGGTCACGGGCCTCCTGCCCGATCACCAGGGCCAGCTCGGCCTCGTGGTCCACGCGTCCCCGGTACCAGGAGCGCACCTCGACCGTGGCTCCGTCCCCGACGAGCGTCTCGGGGAGCTTCGCGAAGAACATGGGCTCGGTCGGGACCTCCTCCCCGAACTCGGCGGCATGGGCGCGGAAGTTCTTGCCGAGGCACAGGACCTTCCCGACCTCCCGTGCATCGAGCGGCGGCGCGAACGGTCGCTCGGGAGCTGGAACCGGCTCCCATTCCTCGACCGGCCCACAGCCTGGGAGCCGCTCCCTCAGCTGGTCGGCGTGGAGCGCGCCGGTGGCGAGGGCTGCACCGAGGCTCCTCGGCAGCCCCTCGCGCGCGAGCCAGGCGTCGAGGTCGTACCAGGCACCGCCCCACTCGAGGCGCAGCGCCCCCGACGGGAGTCGGTGGAGCCGCGGGACCGGAGCGCTGGCCATGGGAGCGCGCTCAGCGCGGCCGGCAGGAGCCCAGGGTCGACAGGGCGTAGCTCGTGGCGAGGACGGGGTTGCCCTCCCACCAGCGGGGGGCGTTCTGGTTGATCCAGGATCCGTCCACGCGGCTCTGGAGGCTCACCAGCCGTGCAGCCAGCTCCTGTCGCCACGCGTGGGGGCGTCCCTCTCCGTCCACGATCGTGTCCTCGCCCGACACCTCGAGCGCGCGGGCCATCGACTGGTAGTAGTAGAAGAGGCCCTGGTACGGCGCCGTCGGATCGCGGGACAGCTCGAAGCCCGGGTTGAGGTCGAGGGTCCAGTGGTCCCCGAGCCACTTCCAGGCGGCCTGCACGCGCGGGTCCTCGCGGTCGAGTCCGGCCAGCACGTAGCACTTGAAGAGCGCGTAGGTCATGGAGCCGTAGGAGCGGGGCACCTTGACCTTCTCGCCGTCGCGGGTCTCCAGCTCGAAGCCGGCCTTGGAGTCCCCCGGCGCGTAGCCCGCGCCGCCGTCCTCGCCGGACCGGATCACCACCTCGCCGTCGACGAGGGCGACGTCGTTGCTCTCGGAGCGGTTCTGGCAGCGCTCGAGGAAGCGCACGGCCCGGGTCCACGCCTCGTGGTCCTCACGCAGCCCCGAGGCCGCCAGGGCGTCGAGGGCCATCTGCAGGTTCGAGAGGTCCGGTCGCTCGTCGCCGCCGTAGCCGATGCCTCCGTGGTAGAGGTCGCCCTCGCTGTAGCCCTCGCCCTCGTCCGCCTGCAGGGCGACCAGGTACGCCTGGGCGCGGGCGACGACCTCCGCGTCCCCGGGCCGCGCCTCGCGCGAGAGGGCCATGACCGCAGCCGAGGTCACGTAGTTGGCCAGCATGCCGGCGTGGATCGACCCGTCCTCGCGCTGCAGGGCCACGAGCCAGTCGAGGCCCGTGTCGAGCGCTCCCTGGACGTCCTCGGGGCGCGGCGTCGGCACGGCCTGCAGGGCACCGAGGGCCATGGCCGTGAGGCCCGCGTCGGCGCCCTGGGGTCCGCCCCAGCGGCCGGGCTCGACCATCGCCCCGAGCAGGAATCGCGCTCCGCGCAGGGTCGCCTCGTCCGCGCGGGCCGCGTCCTCCTTCGACCACGGCGGCAGGGCCTGGGCGCCCTCGGGAGTGCTGCCCTTCGGCTTCAGCCGGGCCCGGTAGGCGGACAGCTCCACGACGTGGCGGGCCGTGGTCAGGACCGAGCCCTCCCAGGACTGGTCCGGCCGACGAGACGCGACGAGGCGCAGCGTGCGGACGCGCGCCTCCTCGATGCCCTCGACCGGCGTCGGGAGCCCGGCGTAGGGGTCGTCGATGCCGGCGCGGCCGAGGAAGCCGAGCGCCTTCGCGAAGGCCTCACGGGTCTCGGCGTCGAGCAGGGGCTGGAGGGCGGCGCAGGCGAGCTGGGTGCTCCGCGCGCGGGCGGACGTGGCCGCGTCGGCCGGTGCGAACGCACCGTCCTTAGCCTGCTGCTGCAGCAGCCAGGCCACGGCGTCCCGCACGAAGGCGCCGTCCTTGCGGCGGTAGCCCCGCGGGCTCTCGGCGAACGCGCGCAGGACCCAG
>WTJQ01000326.1 GCA_011524785.1 Planctomycetota bacterium
GGTCCCCTCTGGTGGTCCTGAGCCGGACGCTGCTGAGTCCGCAGCCCCTTCGACTGCCGCCTCCGTCACGCCTCCGCCGAGCCCCACGCCCGAGGATGCGAGCCTCGGGTGGGACTTCGTGATCCCGAGCGGGCCGGCGAGTCCCAGTCCGTCGAGCGAGGAGCGTCCCCGCGTCGACGCGCCGGCCGAGGGGATCGGCGGGCCCTTCGCCTGAGCCAGTCGCGGCTCGACCGCGCGGCCTCTGCCGCACCTCCATGGCCGTCCATCGCACCCTCCTCCGCCTGGCCGGCCTCTCTCTCGCGCTCGCGGCATTCGCAGCGGCCTCCGTCGGGCCTTGGCGAGGGACGGCGCGCCCTGCTGACTACCCCTTCGCGGAGGCCCCGGACGGGCAGCCTGGCCTCGGCACGCAGCCGACGCTACGCGCGGTCGAGCGACTCTGGCGGCGCCCCGAGGGGGCCGACCTCGACGTGCTGCTCCGCTGGTGGAGCCACCTGCGCTCCGTCGATCTGCACCTCGCGCGCCACCGCCGCGCGGACGAGGCGCTCGGCCTCGTGGACCTCGCGCGCTCCCGCGCAGGGGTGGCGCGAGCGCTCGCGCAGGATCGCGCCATCCCCGAGGTGCTCGCGCGGGCCACGACGGATCCCTTCAGTGAGGGCCTGAGCGCGGACGAGGCCCTGGTCCTCGTCCGGGTGCTCGGGGACGCCCGGCGCTCGGCACGCGAGGTCGTGCTGGCGGAGGCTCGCTTCGAGGCCGCGCGCGTGCGATCCACCTTCGCCCTGCTCGATGCGCACACGCACGGGCTCGGACGCCTGGAGGAGCCGGGGACCCTCGCCGTGCTCTGCTCCCAGCTCGACCTCGCTCTGGCGCGGCTGCGTGCGGCGCTGGCCGACCTCGACGCGCTCGCCCCGCCCGTGCGGGAGGGCGCGGTGCGCGCGCCCGGTGCCGAGGCGCTCCGGATCGCGCAGGCGTTCGTCCTGGGCGACCGCGAAGTGGGACGCACCTGGACGCTCTGGGTGGCGGACGCCGCCGCGGCGCGGGACGCGCTGCTTCAGGGTTCGCACCTGGCAGCGTTCGATCGCTTCGCCTCGGTGGCGCTCGAGGCTCGCTCGCGCGGCATCGCAGCGGCCGAGGAGGCCACCGCCGAGCTGCGGCGCGCCGCAGCCGAGCGCCTCGAGGGTCTGCTCCTTGGCGGGAGCCTGCCGCGGGGCGGCCGTGAGGAGCAGCGCCTCGAGGCCCTTGGACGGACGGCGCTGCTCGGGGACCCCCTGCACGCCGAGCTCAATCGTCTGGTGGGCCTCCTGACCGAGGCCAGCCGGGGGCGCTTCTTCGCGCTCCCGTGGCTCGATCGCTCCCTCCATCTCGAGGGCATTCGCTTCTACGACGACTGGACCGTCACCGGGAGATCGCGCACCAGGGAGCAGCAGGACGCCCTGTCGCGGGTCCTGACCCCCCCTGATCCACCCGCTGGCGGCGGCGGTCCCGGGGCCTCGGGCGGGCGCTAGAATGGGGGATCGACCCCCGCCAGGGAGCTCCCCTGGTCGCCCGGCGCAGCCGGGCGCGGCGCCCGCGATGAACCCGACGACCCAGCCCGAGGAGGACCGCGAGGTCCGCTCCGACATGCTCACCCGCGCCGCGGCCTCGCGCCCCGGGGACGACCCCATCTTCGCCCTCCACGGCGAGGCGACCCGCCGCGCGGCGGCCGGGGAGGACATCCTCAACGCCACGCTGGGGGCCCTGGTCGACGACGACGGGAAGCTGTGCGTCATGCCGACGGTCTTCGAGGCCTTCCGCACGGTCGACCCCATGCGAGGCGCCGCCTACGCCCCGATCGGCGGGGACGCGGAGTTCCTCGAGGCGGTGACCGCCGACGCCCTCGGGGGCCGAGCCAGCCTGATGGGCCGCTCCGTTGCCGTCGCGACGGCCGGCGGCACCGGCGCGCTGCACCACACGATCGTGAACTTCCTCGAGCCGGGCCAGGCCCTGCTCACCACGGACTTCTTCTGGGGGCCCTACCGGACCATCGCGGAGCACACGGGGCGCGCCGTCCGGACCTTCTCGATGTTCAACGAGGAGCGCCGGTTCGACACGGCGGCGTTCGAGCAGGGCGTCCACGACCTCCTCGAGGAGCAGGGACGGGTCCTCGTCATCCTCAACTCCCCCTGCCACAACCCGACCGGGTACAGCCTCGATCCGTTCGAGTGGCGCCTGGTGGTCGAGGCCCTGAACCGCGCCGCGAAGCGCGGCCCGGTCGCGCTCTGCGTGGACCTGGCCTACTCCCGCTACGGGGCCGAGGGCAGCGACGCCTGGCTCGGTGCGGTCGAGGGGCTCGCCCCCGAGGTCCCGCTGCTCGCGGCGTGGTCCGCCTCCAAGTCCTACGCGCAGTACGGGGCGCGGGTCGGTGCCCTCGTGGCCGTGGTGCAGGACCCCGGGGCGCGGCAGCGCGTCAAGGCAGCCTTCCTGCACTCCTGCCGCGGCACCTGGTCGAACTGCAACCACGCGGGCCTGCTCGCGATCACGAGCCTGATGGCCGAGCCCGAGGCGCGGGCTGCCTCCGACCGCGACCGCGCCAAGCTGGTGCGGCTGCTGGGGGAGCGCGTGGCCCGCTTCAACGAGCTGGCCCGACCCGCGGGGCTCGACTTCCCGCGCTACGAGGGCGGCTTCTTCGTGACGGTCTTCACGCCCCACGCGGCGCGCGTCGCCGAGCTCTGCCGTGAGGCCGGCGTCTACCTCGTGCCGCTCAAGGGCGGCGTGCGGATCGCCCTCTGCGCGACCCCGGAGAGCAAGGTGGAGCGGCTCGTGAACGCCCTGGCCTCGGCGCTGGAGCGAGCCGAGTGACTGGGGCCGCGGGAGCATTGGCGGCCGACCTCGGCGGCGCGCGCGCCGGGCGCCTCGAGCACGCCTACGGTCCGCAGGTCACCCTGCTGGACGACGCCTTCTGCAACAGCGCGCTCGCGCGGCTCTCGCAGCCGGAGACGCCCCATGCCGAGGTGGTCGCCGCCCTCCGGGCCGTCTACCAGCGCCTCGGCATCGAGGCCCTGGGGACGGAGCTGCCGCGCGCGTGCCAGGCGGTCCCGACCCGCATGGCCGCGGCGGACCCCGCGACCGGGACCTGGTCCGGGGAGGTCCTCGACCCCGAGACCCCCGTGGTCGTGCTCGACATCATGCGCGGAGGAATCGTTCCTTCGCAGACCCTCTTCGAGCTCCTGACGCTCGCGATGCCGCTGGGGCAGCTCCGGCTCGACCACCTCGAGATGGCACGGGTCGCCGACGACGAGGGGCGCGTCGCCGGCGTCGACCTCCGTGCGGCCAAGGTGGGCGGGAGCACCGAGGGCGCCGTCCTCGTCATCCCCGACCCCATGGGGGCCACCGGGAGCACCGTGCGCGAGGCCGTGGACTGGATCCGGGCGACCCACGGCCGCCCGCGGCTCGTGCTGGCTCTGCACCTCATCGCGACGCCGGAGGCCGTTCGGACCGCCGTGGACCTGGGTCCCGAGGTCCGGCTGTGGGCCGCACGCCTCGACCGGGGCCTGTCGACCCCGGAGGCGCTGGCCGAGCGGCCGGGGACCCTGTGGGCGGAGGAGCGAGGCCTCAACGAGAGCGGCTACATCGTCCCGGGGGCCGGGGGCCTCGGCGAGGTCCTGAACAACTCCTGGTGCTGAGCGCTGGGGTCTTGGCGCTGAGCGCCGGGGCGCGCGTTGTCCGAACCTCTCGCGAGGACCTCCGGCGGACGGGCCTGGGCCCGGGGGGCGCCCGCGGAGCGCTCCCCTC
>WTJQ01000024.1 GCA_011524785.1 Planctomycetota bacterium
ACCTCGGGGTGTGGCGCAGCGGCTCCCTCAGCGACGCGGGCCGCGTGCGCCAGCAGCTCGCCATCAAGGAGGCCGCCCTCGTCGAGCAGCTCGAGCGCGACGACTGGAGCTGCTTCGTGACGGTCTTCAAGTGCCTCGACGTCGTGAGCCACCAGGCCTGGAACGCGAACCCGGAGGGGCCGGCAGCCCAGCTCGCCATCGAGCTCGACCGCGTGCTGGGGCGCCTCCTGGAGGCGGCCGGTCCGGACGTGGACGTGTTCCTGGTCAGCGACCACGGCTTCCGACGCTATCCGCGCGCCCTCGACCTGGAGGCCTTCCTGCTGGAGGGTGGCTGGACGGTGCGCGGCGAGGAGGCCCCGCCAGCGGAGCCGATCGGCGGACCGCTGGCCGAGGCGCGGCCGCGGCTGCACCAGGCGCGCCTGGCAAGGCTGGACCTGCCGCGGTGCCGCGCGCTCGCGGGCGACTGCGAGGGCAACTTCGGGTCCCTGCGCCTGAACCTGCAGGACCGGGAGGCCGAGGGTCCCGTCCCCGAGGCGGAGCGAGAGGCCGTCCTCGACGCCCTCGAGGCGGAGCTGCGCGCCCTCACGCTCGACGGGGAGCCCGCGGTCGTGGCGGTGTGGCGCGGCGAGGAGCTGATGCCCGGCCCCCACCGGCGTGCCCTGCCCGACCTCGTCTTCGAGACCGTCCCCGACCTGCGCGTGTTGGTGGGCGACGGCGAGCGCCTCGTGACCCCCACCCCGCGCCCGTTCCCCGACCACGCCTTCGAGGGCATCGCCGTGCTCGCGGGCCCGAGCGTCAAGCCGGCGCCGAGCCGCGGGCGCTGGCAGATCGACGACGTGGCGCCGACCGTGCTGCACCTGCTGGAGCAGCCCCTCCACGCGGAGATGACCGGCTCCGCCCACGCCGAGGTGCTGGCGATCCCGCGCGCCAGCGTGCGCATCCCGCGCGCGGAGGACCCGACCCTGCGCACGCGCGAGCTGCTCGAGCGCGAGGGCGCCCGCAGCGCGAACGAGCAGCGCGAGCTGCTGCAGGCGCTCCAGGCCATGGGCTACTCGGGAGAGCTGGAGGAGCAGTGAGCGGCGGCTCTCCCGAGGCTTCCGGCGCTTCGACCGGCAAGGCGACTCAGGCCCCGGGCCGCGACTGGAGCGCGCTGATCGGACGCGGCGTGATCGCCCTCGTCACGCTCGCCGGCTTCGCGTGGCTCCTCGACCTGCCGCTGCTCGGCTTCGATGCGTGGCCACTGGTGGCCGCGGCGCGCTGGGAGGGCGCGGGGGACCTCCAGCGTCTCCTCACCGCCGAGCTGATGGAGGGCCGCTACCCCGACGGACACTTCCATCGTCCCCTCGTCCACCTGTCCTTCGCCCTCGACCGCGCGCTGCACGGCCTCGACGCGAGCGGCTACCACCTGACGAACCTGCTCACCTGCCTCGTCAGCGCGCAGCTCGTCTTCACCCTGGCCCGCCGGATCGCGGGCGTGGGGACGCTCGCAGCCACCCTCGCGGCCCTCGCCTTCGTGCTGCACCCGCTCCAGGCCGAGGTGCTGCCCTTCCCCGCGCGCCGCGCCGACAACCTGGCCCTGTGCCTGATCCTCGCGAGCCTGGCCGCCGCGCCGAGGGCTGGGTCCAACCCGAGCCGGGGCCGTGCCCTCGCGCTCTTCGCGCTCGGCTGGGCGGCGCTCGCCGCCAAGGAGACGGGTGCCATCAGCGCGCTGCTCGTCCCCGCGCTGCTCGCCTTCGAGGCGCGTGAGGGCCCCATGCGCGCGGCCCTCCGCGGCCTCCCCACCGTGCTCGGCGTCACCTGCGGAGTGGCCGCACGCCAGCTGGTCCTCGGCGGCCTCGCCGGGCACGCGGACTCGGGGCTCGACCTGGGCCGCACGGGCGCCGCGGCCAGCGAGTACCTGTGGCGGATGCTCTACCCGCAGCCCGCCCTGGGCTGGGGCGGCTGGGTCGAGCCGGTCCTCGCCGTGACGCTGGCGCTCTTGGTCACTGCAGGCCTGGTATCGGGTCGAGGCCGCGCGGTCGGACTCCTGCTCGCCTGGCTGGGCGTGCTGCTCGGCGTCAGCAGCCTCGCGGGACGCGTGCACGACTGGTACGCCCTGCTCTTCGTGCCGCCGCTCGTGCTGCTGGTCGCGACTGTGGCCGAGGGGACGTCCGTGGCCCGCGACCGGGGCCGCACCGGACCGACCCTCCTGGGGACGGGCGCCGTGGGCCTCGCGGGCGCGCTGCTCGCCCTCGCCGCGCTGCGCTCGCCGGTGGTCCGCACCTACGAGAACCTCGAGGACGGCGCGCGCCTGCTCGAGCAGACCCTCACGCAGGTGGATCGCCTGCTGGAGGCCTCGCCCGAGGAGGCCCTGGTCCGCCTCAACCCCTGGGTCCCCCTGCTGCCGCCCCACAGCGACGGCTCCGAGCTGCGCCTCGTGCCACTCGCCGCGGACTACTCCCTGGCGGCCTACCTCGAGGTCACCGCCGCCGACCGCACGACCGCCGTGCGGCGCTTCGAGGCGGGCGCCCAGGGGACGTCGCCCGACACCTGGACCCTGGAGCTGGTGCAGCAGCCCCCGCCCAGCTGGGTGCGCCGGCGCTGAGCGGAAGAGCCGGCCCGAGGATCCTCGGGCGATCGGCGGCCGCCATCCGTCGCGACGGCGCCGCGCTCAGCGCACCGGCAGGCCGTCGAGCTGCGCGCGCACCGTGGCCACGCGCAGGCGCAGCTCGGCCAGCAGCTCCGGCGCGAGGCTGTCGGCGTCGGACTCGACCAGGCTGCGCTCGGCCAGGCGCAGGTGACGCAGTGCCGACTCCAGCGCGCCACGCGCGGCGTCGACCTCGCCCTGCTCCCAGGCCAGGCGCCCGAGCCACTCGCGGCTGGCCTGGGTGACGATCGGGCCGGCCGCGCGTGCGGCCTCGCCGCGGGCGCTCTCGAGCACGGCGCTGGCCTCGCTGAGCCGCCCGGCGAGCCGCAGGGCCCGCCCGTAGGCCCACTCGACGCGCACGCGCTCGGACAGCGAGCGCCCTGCCAGAAGGCCGCGCGCCCGGTCGAAGGAGGCCACGGCCGCGTCCGGATCGCCGAGCGCGTCGTGGATCCAGCCCAGGCTGTCGTGGGCCGCCGCGATCCAGGTCGCCTCGCCCGAGGCCTCGGCCGCCGCCAGGAGCTGGCGCCCGGCCTGGAGCTTGGCCTCCCCCTCGCTCGAGGCCGCCGCCAGCTGCGCGGCCTGCATGGCGAGGGACCAGCGCTGCCCGGCAAGGGCGTAGGCATAGGCCTCCTGCAGCCGCTCCACCCCGCGCAGGTCGAGGCCCTCGGCCACCAGCAGCGCTCCCGAGGCCAGCTGGAAGCGCGTCCAGGCATCCGGGTCCTCCAGCTGCGCCTTCGCGCGGGCCTCCTCGAGCCAGCTCCCGGCGGCCAGCGGCTCCCCGGTGAGCGCGAGGCACAGCACCACCCCGGAGGCGCCGCTCACGAAGGTCGCGTCGTCGCCGCTCTGGCGCGCGGTCATGGCAGCCAGCTTGTAGGCCTCGACCGCGGCCTGCATCTCCCGCGCGGCGAGCCGCGCGTCGGCCCGCGCCACGAGCTGGCGCGGGGTCTCGGCGCTCATGGCGGTGGTCGCGCGGCAGCTGGTGCCGAGGAGCGCGACTCCTGCCATGGATGCGGCCAGGAGGAGAGGAGCAAGAGTTCGCATTGAGGGGCGGGCGCAAGCCCGGGCAAGGGGCGGATCGAGATCGTGGTCACCGCGCGCGCCGAACGCAAACCGGAGTCTTGCCGAGCGCGAATGGAGCG
>WTJQ01000009.1 GCA_011524785.1 Planctomycetota bacterium
TGCTGGGGGAGGTCGTCGAGCACGAGCCCGATGGAGCGGGCGCCCTGCGCGTTGGTCGGCCCGACCTGGCCGTTGTTGAGCCGGACGATCGGGGCGCCGAGGCACAGGTTGCCCGAGGAGCCGGCGAAGCCCGGGGTGAAGCCCTCCGTGAGGGACATCAGGAAGCAGCTGGGCTGCAGGGGCGGGAGGTCCTGGGCGTAGAGCGTCACGGCGTCCTCGGCGAGAACCGGGCTGCCGAGCAGACTCATGGTCCCGGTCGCGCCCGAGGAGTTCGGGGTCGCCACGCAGTAGTTGGCCGAAATGCAGGCGTCCGCGACGCCGTCCCCGTCCCAGTCCTCCGCAGGGTCAAGGCCGGTGCAGGCATCGAGGCGGCCGTCTCCGTCGCAGTCCAGTTCAGGGGCGGCGGCGAGCTGGCAGGAGTCCGGGACGCCATCCCCATCACAGTCCTCCTCGCACTCGTCCGGCAGGAGGTTCCCGTTGCAGTCGAGGCTGGTCCCGGCCGCGAGGTCGTCCGCGTCCGGGATCCCGTTGCCGTTGCAGTCGGCCGCGGTGAGGGTCAGGACGAGGTCGTCGATCCAGACGCCGCCATCGTGGAAGCTGCCGTCGAACGTGTCGAAGGCCAGGGTCAGGCTCGAGTGGATGCCGAGGAACCCCGAGCCGCTGGTTCCGCTCGCGGGTCCGTCGCAGTTGCCGCCCGTGTAGCCTCCCAGGAGGAACGGCTGCCCCCCGGCGACCACGAACAACTCGTCGTAACCGCTCGTGGACTCGTGGAACTCGTTGTGCCAGCGCACCTCGAGGTCGAGGACCTCGTACGGCACGGGGAGGTCGAGGCGGAGGAGCCCCTGGTAGGCAGGCAGGTCGACGTCGAGGCAGCCACCGGGCGTCAGCAGCCGGGCGCAGGAGCCCGCGCCCCCGGGAGCGGGGCCGCGTCGACGAACGACGGCTCGCTCAGCTGGAGCGCGATGCGCGTTCCGCGCTCGCCCGGCCGGTCGGCGCGGTAGACGCTGTAGCGGACGTTCGGGTCCTCGGAACCCTCCCAGCTCAGCGTCGTCTCCTCCTCGCCCTCGACGAGCGTGAGTCCCGTCGGGGTGCGGGGGTCGGGGAACGGCATCGACTCGTCCCAGGCCGCGTGCTCGACCCAGTCGACCTCCATGACCCACTCGCCCTCCATGGGCGCGTCGGTGATCTTGGCGAAGTTCAGGATGGCGAACATGGCCTCGGGGTACTTGTCGCCCTCGCCCACGTTGCGGTGCACCTCACGCCCGTCCACGCGGTAGACGAGGTCGCTGCCGGCCCACTCGACGGAGTACTCGTGGAACACGCCCAGCTGGGCGTCCACGTCCGTGCGCAGGGACCACCAGTCGCCCTCGTCCTTGCCCACGCTCTTGATGGCGCCGGTGGTGAAGTGTCCGCCGCCGTAGTCGCCGTGGTGCTCGAAGATGTCGATCTCCCCGGAGCCGACGAGGGGCCAGGGCACGTCCTCGTCGGCCTCCTGGACCGGAGGCTCGTTGTTGCGGTTCCCCAGGATCCACCAGGCGGGGAACATGCTGGGCTGGCCCTCGCCCCAGACCCGCAGGCGGGCGGTCCACTTGCCCTTCACGAACTCGCGCCGGTTCTTGGAGCAGATGCGTCCGGCCACGTAGGGCGTGTCGGGGTGCTGGTTGCCGTGCTTGTCGAGGTTGTCGCACTCGCACGGCTCCTCGAGACGCACGACCTTGAGCTTGATCGTGCCGTCGCTGACCTCGCGGGTGCCGTGCTCGTTGTCGGGCACGTAGCACTGCTTCTCGTTGTTGACCCAGATGCGCTGGTCCTGCCAGTTGGTGGGGTCGAACGTGTCGAAGTCGTCCCGGAAGTCGACCACCCAGCCGCTCTCCGCGCTCGGGTCGTGGGTGAGGGTCTGGATGGCGCGGGCGGGGATCGTGACCGAGCCCTCCTCGGTCCCGATGCTCATGCGGTAGGTCACCGGGGCGTCCCCGAGGTTCAGGACGACCGTCGCCAGGGTCCCGTCGGGGTTCCGCCACGAGGTGACCTGCAGGCTGCTGCGCGTGCTGGTCGAGCTCAGCCGCACGGCGCCGGGCCGGATGAACTTCGCGAAGTGCCCCAGGTAGGAGTAGGTCGGCGTGAAGATCAGCTCGCCGGTCCGCCGATCCGCGTGGATCGGGGCGAAGCAGAGGTTGCCGACGTGGTTGGGGCCGCCCGTCTCGTCGAGCAGGATGTTCCAGTCGATCCAGCCGACCGCGCCGGCGTTGAGGTCGTTGACGATCGCGTCCCCGTAGCGCTCCGCGTTGGCCCAGTCCTGGTAGCGCTCGGCGTCGAAGCCCTCGACGCAGGCCTCGGTGAGCAGGACCTTCACGTCCGGGTAGGCCGCGTCCACGTCGGCGACGTTGCCGTACATCGGCTCCCCGCCGGCCCAGGTCTCGTACCAGTGGAACCCGACGCCCCAGACGTACTGGGCCGCGTCGGGGTCGCCCAGGATCGTGTGCGCCCGGTGGGGGAGCAGGTCGCGGTTGTGGTCCCAGACCACGATCTTCTTGTCCCCGAGCCCGGCCTCCCGGAGGGTGGGCCCGAGGTGGTTCTTGAGGAAGTCACGCTCCTCCTCGGCCGTGTAGAGCATCGACTCCCAGGTCTGGGTCGCCAGGGGCTCGTTCTGGACCGAGACCCCCCAGATGGGGATGCCCGCCTTCTCGTACTCCTCGATGAAGCGCGCGTAGTAGCGGGCCCAGGCCCTCCGGTAGCGCGGCAGCAGACGCCCGCCCTGGAGGACGTTGCCGTTGTCCTTCATGAAGGCGGGCGCGCTCCACGGGCTCGCCATCGTCGTGAGGGACCCGCCGGCCGTCTCGATAGCCCGCAGGATCAGCGGGATGCGATGCTCACGGTCGGGAGCGATGTCGAACGTCGCGAGCTCGGCGTCGCCCTCCTGGATGTAGGTGTGGCTCTCGCTGGCGAAGTCGCAGCTGTGGATCGGCGTCCGGATCAGGCTGTAGCCCAGTCCCTCCTCCGGGTCGAAGTAGGCGCGCAGGAGGCGCTCCTGCGTCGCGGCGTCCAGGTCGGCGAAGACCTCCGCACTGGCGTCGGTGATGGCGCCGCCCAGCCCCAGGAGGGTCTGGTGCGTGACCGCCGGGTTGACGTACACCGCGATGTCGGTCTCGGGGGACTGGAGGGCCGGTCCGAGGGCGACCTGGTCGCTCAGCGTCATCCGCATGTCGGTCCCCATCGCGGTCGTGTGGACCGTGAGGCAGGAGCCGCACGGCGCCTCCTGGGGAGCGGGAGCCGCGATGGCGGCCGCGGGGAGCAGGGCGACGATGGCTGCGAGGGAGGGGAGCTGCATGGGCGTGCCGGGCTGCGCGAGTCCTCCGTGGCGGTGAGCCACAAGGAGGCGATCAGCTTGCGTCCCAGCAGCGTATCGAGGCCCGTGACCGGCCACATCGCGAGGCGCGCTCGCCGGAGACGTTGTCGCGGCACACCGAGGTGCATCCCGGACTGAGCCGCGACCAGATCCGGGCGCTGTGGGACGAGACCTACCAGGCGTCCGCGGGCTTCGTCTACGAGCCGTTCACCCAGTATCGGGTGCGGGCGTTCGCCGGTCGCTGGGTGACGGTCGATGAGGCGGGTTTCCGCCGCCACGCGGAAGCCGGGCCCTGGCCGCCGGACCCGGAGGCGTTCAACCTGTTCCTCTACGGTGGCTCCACCGCCTTCGGTTACGGCGTGCCCGACGACCAGACGATCGCCGCCCACCTGCAGCGAAGACTGGCGGAGATCGGTC
>WTJQ01000073.1 GCA_011524785.1 Planctomycetota bacterium
CCGGTCCGCCTCGGCCCGATGGGGCTGATGATCGGCGACGTCACGGTCGGCACCTACAAGGGCCTCGAGATCGAGAGCGAGCTGCAGCACGTCACCGACGACGACGTGGAGCGCGGCGTCGATGACCTCCGCAAGCAGCACAGCCGCCCGGAGCCCGCCGGGGAGGCCGGCATCCAGGAGGAGGGCCTCGCCCTCGGCGACGTGCGCTTCCTGCACGGCGAGGAGGAGGTCTTCTCCCGCGAGGGCCTGCGCCTGGGGATCCCCCAGCCGCCCCCCGGGATCGAGGCCGACGCCTGGAAGGAGGGCCTGCTCGGCAAGGGCGAGGGGGACTCCTTCACCGTCCCCATGACCCTCCCCGACACCGTCGAGAACGAGGAGGCCCGCGGCCAGGAGGGCACCTGCGAGGTGACCGTCAAGCAGGCCTACGACCTCGTCCCGCCCACGGACGAGGAGATGTGCCAGGGCACTCAGGTCGACGACATGGACGCCTTCCGCGCCAAGCTGCGCGAGCACATGGAGGCCAGCGCCCAGCAGGGCGAGCAGAACCGCATCGAGACCGTGCTGCTGGAGAAGGTGCTGGCCGAGGCGGAGTGCGAGCTCCCGGCGTCGGTGCTGGACGAGCAGACCGAGGTCCGCCTGGCCCAGTTCGGCCAGGAGCTGGAGCAGCGCCAGGTCCCCGAGGAGCAGCGCGGACCGGCGATCGAGGAGCAGCGCCCCACGGCCCGGGACGAGGCCGCCCGGGGGCTGAAGGCCCTCCTGGTGGTCGAGACCATCGCGGAGGCCGAGTCCATCAGCGTCACGGGCGAGGATATGAACGCCGAATTGCAGTCGATCGCCGAGCGCAACCAGGCCGAGGTCGACGAGGTCCGCAAGTACTACAGCGAGAACCAGGGCATGCTCCAGCAGATGGGCGTCGAGCTCCTGGAGCGGAAGGTCCGGGCGTTCCTGCGCGAGCAGGCCACGGTCAAGGATCCCGGCTGAGCGGCCGATAGCCTCCCCGGGACGGCGCTCCACGGAGCCCCCCTCCCGGGCAGCGCAGCGGTGACCACGCGGGCGGCCCGGCGGGCCGCCCGCGCTCGTTCCCGCCAACCTTGAATCACCCCTGCAGGCTTCCTACACCTCCAGCATGCACCTCCCCGCCCAACTCAGCTGGCCCGACCTGCCCGAGCGCGAGTCCAGCGCCCCCACCTCCTACATCCCGTACGTCATCGAGCGCACGGGGCGTGGTGAGCGCACCTACGACATCTACTCGCGCCTGCTCGAGGACCGCATCGTGATCGTGCGGGCCATCGACTCCGAGGAGATGGCCAACGCGATCGTGGCGCAGCTGCTCTTCCTGGAGAAGTCCGGCCCGAACCAGGACGTCAAGATGTACATCCAGTCGCCGGGTGGCCTCGTGACCGCGGGCCTGGCGATCTACGACACGATGAAGATGATCTCGTGTGACATCCAGACCTTCGTCATGGGTCAGGCCGCCTCCATGGGCGCCTCGCTCCTCGCCGGCGGCACCAAGGGCAAGCGCTTCGCCCTGCCCAGCGCGCGGATCATGATCCACCAGCTCTCCGGCGGGACCCGCGGCAAGTTCATGGACATGGAGGTCGACTACCAGGAGTCCAAGCGGCTGCACGACCTGCTTCGTGGCCGGCTCGCCGAGGACTGCGACAAGACGCTCGAGGAGCTCGATGCGGCGATGATGCCCACCGACCACTTCATGTCCCCCGACGAGGCCAAGGAGTTCGGCCTCATCGACGAGGTCCTGGCCTACCCCGACGCCGCCAAGGGCTGAGCGAGAGGCACCCTCGTGAGGGCCCGTGCGCTGCGGCGTGCGGGCCCTCTTCGTTTCCCGGTCGAGCGAGGCACGTGTCCCCGGACGGAGCACCGCAGACCCGCCCCCCAACCGTCCCAGGGCGAATTCGATCCAGACTGCGACATCTGTCCCCCACTGGACACTTGCTGGCCCAGGGGTGCTGGGGCGGGGTTCGAGCCAGCTACCATGAGGCAGACATGAGTTCGTCCTCCAACCGCGGGCGCCACGTGGAGCGCTGCACCTTCTGCGAGAAGCGTCGGCACCACGTGACGAGCCTGATCGCCGGCCCCCCCGGCGTCTACATCTGCAACGAGTGCATCGAGATCTGCAACTCGATCCTGCAGGAGGAGCAGCGCCGGAACCCCGAGGCCGAGCGCGCGCGCAAGGGCAGCTCGCAGCCCGCCGAGGGGAAGGCGCCCCACCGGCTCCCCACCCCGGTGGAGATCGCCCGCCGGCTCGACGAGTACGTGATCGGTCAGCAGGGGGCCAAGAAGGTCCTCTCCGTCGCCGTCTACAACCACTACAACCGCCTCCGCCGCCTGGCCGTCGATCCCGAGGCCGCAGGCGACGTGGAGATCGAGAAGTCCAACGTCCTGCTGGTGGGCCCCACCGGCTCCGGCAAGACGCTGCTCGCCCGCACCCTGGCGCGCATGCTGGACGTCCCCTTCGCCATGGCGGACGCCACGACGCTCACCGAGGCGGGCTACGTCGGCGAGGACGTCGAGAACATCCTGCTCAAGCTCCTGCAGTCGGCCGACTTCGACGTGGAGCGCGCGCAGCAGGGCATCATCTACATCGACGAGATCGACAAGATCGGACGCACCACCGGGAACGTGTCGATCACGCGGGACGTCTCCGGCGAGGGCGTGCAGCAGGCGCTGCTGAAGATCCTCGAGGGCACCGTGGCCAACGTCCCCCCCCAGGGAGGACGGAAGCACCCCGAGCAGTCGTACATCCAGGTCGACACCTCGAACATCCTGTTCGTCTGCGGCGGCACGTTCAGCGGCATCGAGGAGTTCATCGCCAAGCGCGTCGGCCAGGAGGCCATCGGCTTCGGGCGTGACGCGGGCGTCGGCGAGGCGCCGCGCCGGAACCTCGGCAAGCGTGCGCCCGAGGGTCCGCTGCCCGCGGTCGGGGATCCCCTGGCTCGGGATGCCTACGCGCCGTTCCTCATCCCCAAGGACCTGATGGGCTTCGGGCTGATCCCCGAGTTCATCGGCCGCCTGCCCGTCATCGCGACCCTGGACACGCTGCGCCGCGAGGACCTCGTGCGCATCCTTCGGGAGCCCAAGAACGCCCTCACCCGCCAGTACTCCAAGCTGTTCGAGCTCTCCGGCAAGGAGCTGGAGTTCAGCGAGGCAGCCCTCGGCGCGATCGCCGACCAGGCCATCGAGCGCGAGACCGGCGTCCGCGCCCTGCGGGCGATCCTCGAGGACGTCCTCCTGGACCTGCTCTACGAGCTTCCGCACCGGACGGACACCGATCGCTTCGTCGTCGACGACGAGCACGTGCGCGGCGAGAGCTCCCTGGCCCAGGGCCTGACCCCCGAGGACCTCCTGCCCGAGCCGCCCGCGAGTCCGGAGCCGCTGCCCGAGGAGGGCGACGACCTCCACGAGGACCAGCGCGAGAGCGCCTGAGGCGGGGAGCAGGCTCCGGCGGCCCTCGCCGGAGCGCGCGCCCTCATGGCCGGCCGCACGCCGCGCCCCGTGCGTGCCTTCGATGGAGGTGCGCCCCGGCGGCTGGATCGTCGCGCCCTAGCGGCTGGATCGTCGCGCCCTAGCGGCTGGGTCATTGCGCCCTGGCGGCTGGGTCATTGCGCCCTGGCGGCTGGGTCATTGCGCCCTGGCGGCGGTGAGGTCTCGGCCCCAGCGGCTGGGTCCTCCTGCTCGAGAGGCTGGGTCCTTCCGCCCTCACGGCTGGGTCCCTGGCCCCGCACGGCCTCAGCC
>WTJQ01000148.1 GCA_011524785.1 Planctomycetota bacterium
GGATGACGGCCGCCGCGGCCACGATCCTGTGGACCCGTATCCCCGTGGAGCGCCGGGCGATCGTGTGGGGCAGCCTCGGCGGGGCGCTGGGCGTCGTCCTCGGCATCGAGCTGGTGAGTCCGCACCTCCCGCCGCCGGCCACCAAGATGACGTTCCTGTCGATCTGGCTCTCGTTCTCGGTGGCGCTGTTCTGGATCAACCGGGCGGCGGACCGCGAGGTGCGCGACTCGATCGAGGGCTTCACGACCAAGCACGGCCTGCTCCTCGCGGCGACCGGCGTCATCGGAGGAGCCATCAGCGGCCTGACGGGCAGCGGCCTCGACATCCTCACCTTCTCGCTCCTGGTCCTGCGCTTCCGGATCAGCGAGAAGATCGCCACGCCGACCTCGGTGATCCTCATGGCCATCAACGCGGCCGTCGGGTTCCTCTGGAAGCACGGCGCCGGCGGCGGGATGGCCGAAGAGGCCTGGAACTACTGGTGGGTGTGCGTCCCCATCGTGGTCGTGGGCGCGCCGTTCGGTGCGCGCTTCATCCGCAACCGCTCGCGCCTCTTCGTGGCCGGGATCCTCTACGTCTCGATCGCGATCCAGTTCGTGGCGGGCCTGCTGATCATCCCGCAGACCGTTGGGCTGATCCTGCTCAGCGTCAGCGTGTTCACCGCGGGCGTGATCCTCTTCCGCCTGATGGCCGCGGGCGGCGAGCGCCGCCTCGAGTGGCTCCGCACGCACGCACGGCGCCTCGAGAAGCCGACGCCGCCGCAGGCCTGAGGGCCCGGACCCGGCAACCGGATCGCCAGCGCTGCGACAGGATGTGTCCCGGGTGGATCCCCGCGGCGCCCTCCAGCCCCGGATCCAAGATCCTGCTCTAGGCTGTGGGGCCGGAAGGAGCCCGCGCGGGCCCTCCTGAGCGCCCCCATGAAGCACCTCCCCCTCGCGCTGGCCGTGGTGCCCGCGCTCCTGCTGAGTCCCTCCTCCCTGGCCGGCGACCTGTTCGTCGACGTGAGCGCCACCACCGGCGCCTCGGACGGCTCCTCCTGGTCCAACGCCTTCCAGGGCCCCCTCGGGCTCAAGGACGCCCTGGCTGCAGCCGCTGCGGGCGACCGGATCTTCGTGGCGCAGGGGACCTACCTGCCCAGCTCGACCGGCACCCGGACCCAGAGCTTCGGTCTGAAGGACGGGGTCGAGCTCTACGGCGGCTGCGTCGGGACCGAGGCCGAGCCCGAGGACCGGCCGGCCATCGGGAGCGCGCCCACCATCCTCTCGGCCGACCTGAACGGCAACGACGCCTCCGGGAGCCTCAACGACAACTCCTACCACGTGATCCGCGGCTTCAGCGTCAGCGCCTCGGCGGTCGTGGATGGCTTCGTGGTCCGCGGCGGCGTCGCCAACGCGGGCGGCAACAACAACGACCGCGGCGCGGGGATCCTCTGCACCAACGGCTCGAGCCCCACCATTCGCAGCTGCTCCTTCGAGGACAACCGCTGCAACTTCGGGGGCGGGGCCGGCTACATCAACGGCGCGTCCCCCACCTTCACCGACTGCCAGTTCATCGACAACCTCGGCGGCTCCTTCGGAGGGGCCTTCGACATGGCGACGGCGAGCGGCGTGCGCTTCGACCGCTGCACCTTCACCGGCAACCGCGCGAACCGCGCGGGCGCGCTCGAGATCTTCGCCTCGAGCGGCATCGTCGTGACCAACTGCGTCTTCCGTGAGAACGTGGCCACCGGCTCGGGCGGCGGCGGCGCTCTCTGGCTCGGCTCCGGGGGCTCGGCCCAGGTCGTGAACTGCACGATCGTGGGCAACCGCGGACAGACCACGACGGTCGGCGGCCTGCTCAACCAGGGCACGTCCGTCACGCTGCGCAACTCGATCCTGTGGGGCAACGAGGGCTCGAACGGCGCCACGAACGCGAACAACCAGCTGGTGGGCGCGTCCGCCCAGTACTGCCTCGTCCAGGGCGGTGTGAGCGGCACCGGCAACGTGTCGGCGGACCCCGAGTTCGTGGACCAGGCCGCCGGCGACCTGCGCGTCCTCGGCTCCTCCCCGGCGATCGACGCCGGCTCGAACGCCGCGGTCCCGGGGACCGTCACGCTGGACGCCGCGGGCGGGCAGCGGTTCCAGGACCTGCTCCTCGTGGCCGACTCGGGTGCGGGCACGGCTCCCGTGGTCGACCTGGGCGCCTTCGAGCTCCAGACCGAGCTCGGCGAGGAGGTGGCCTGCACGCCCCAGCCCAACAGCACGGGGTCCCCCTCGGTCCTCGCGGCCAACGGGTCCCCCTTCCTGAACGACAACCTCGTCCAGCTCGACGTCACGGGCCTGCCCACCGGCCAGTTCGCGTACTTCGTGCTGTCGGACGCGACCGGGAACGCCTCGGTGGGGAGCGGCACGCTCTGCCTCGGCCCGCCGATCGTGCGCCTCTACGCCTCCCTTCTGAACACCGGTGCAGCCGGGTCGGGCAGCTTCGTCGTGGACCTGACGGCCCTGCCGCAGGGGACGGTCATCGCGGCCGGGGAGACCTGGAACTTCCAGCTGTGGCACCGCGACCAGGGGGCCACCTCGAACTTCTCGAACGCGCTGGGTCTCACCTGGGAGTGAGCGCGGCAGGAACCAGTGAAGAGGCCCCCCGCTCCAAGGAGCGGGGGGCCTCTTGCTCAGCAGGAGCCGAGAGAGGTCACTCGTCGTCCGCGGCGGCGTCGTCCGCGGCGGTCGCGAGGTCCGGGGTGACGAGTGCACGGCGCTGCTGGTAGGTGTCCAGCTGCGAGCCCTCGAGGGCCGCCACCACGCTGAGGTCGTCGAGGACCTCGCCGCTCCGGGCGAAGGCGTGCACCTCGGGGTCGTGGCTCACCTTGGCCTGGGTGAACCAGGCGGGCTCGATCCGGCCCTTGCCGTCGTCGTAGAAGCCGAGCTCGGGGGTGCCGGCCTCGATCGTCATGGCCTTCTCGTGGGCCTTGGCCAGGTCCTGCTGGGTGAGGGGTCCGACCTCCTCGGCGGGAAGCATGCGCTCGGCGCTCCCCTCGACCAGGTCGAGCTCCTGCCAGCGGCGGACGAGGCTGACCAGGCGGCCGTTCTCACCGAGGCCGACGACGATCTTGGAGCCGGGGCCGCCGACGTCGAACCCGCCGAGGCGGCGGCCGAAGTGGACCATGGTCACCTTGGCGAAGTCCTGCGTGGTCTCGCCGTCGAAGTGGGCCATGCGCTCACCGCCGATGTGACGCACGACCAGCTGGCGGGGGTCCTCCGGCAGGAGGCCAAGGCCCTGGAGGTGCTGCAGGGCGCGGCGCACGGCGTCCTGGCCGGTCGGCAGGCCGGGGGTGTCGGCCAGGGCGTCGATCCCAGCGGGGTCGGCCTGGAAGGAGATGTCCCCGGTGGTGGGCTCGAACTGGAAGGCGATGCTCGTGTCGAGGCGGCCCTGGAAGTCGAGCTTGGTCCCCTTCAGCTGGGGCGTCAGGCGGATGCCCAGGAGGGGCTCCTCGCAGCCCGACCAGGCGACGAGGCGCTGGGCGAGCTCCTGGCCGTTGGCCGTGGAGCGCAGGCCCTCGAAGGCCGGCAGGCGCAGGCTCGTGGCGGCGGGCTGGGCCTCGAGGCGGACGGCGTCGACGGTGAGGTCCTGGGCCGTGGAGGTGGAAGCGAGGGAGAGGGCGATCAGGGTCAGGATGGTGTTCTTCATGGCTGGATGTGGGGTATGGCGTGGGGGCTCGATGGGTGTGGGGGTCGGGAGGGTGGGGTGACGGATCAGTGCTGGTAGGAG
>WTJQ01000199.1 GCA_011524785.1 Planctomycetota bacterium
GGCGTACACCCTTCCGATCGCGCTGCTCGTGGCCTCCTGGGGGCAGATCGGTCCCTACGGGTGCGATCAGCTCATGGTGCAGCGGCTGCTGTGCTGCGCGGACGCGCGCCAGGCGCGCAAGGCGATCCTCGCCTCGATGGGCGGCATGGGCGTGACCTTCCTCGTGGGCACGGTCGGGGTCGCCCTCTGGGCCTTCACGCGCGAGCACGAGCTGAGCGCTGCCGGCGCCGCGATGGTGGCGGAGAAGCCGGACCGCATCTTCCCCGTGGTGATCGCCGAGGTGCTGCCGAACGGGGTGAAGGGGCTCGTGCTCGCAGGGGCCTTCGCCGCCGCGATCTCGAGCCTGGACTCGATCCTGGCGGCGCTCTCCCAGACGACGCTCACGGCGCTGGGGCGCGCGGATGGCGATCCGCGGACGACCCTGCGGACCTCGCGCCTGCTGGTGCTCGTGTACGGGGTCCTGCTCGGGGCTGCGGCGGTCGGGATCGACAGCGTGGCGGAGCGCTATGCCTCCATCCTCGACCTCGCCCTGGCCATGGCTGGCTACACGGGCGGGGCGCTGCTGGCGGCCTTCTTCCTGGCCTGGTGGAAGCCCCTTCGGGTCGACGGCTCGGGCCTCGTCTGGTCGGCGCCCCTCTCGGTGCTGGCGGTGTTCGGCCTCGCCTGGCACGAGGTCTGGGCGCAGCAGCGCGTGGTGCAGGTCGCCGCCCTCCTGCTCGCGCTCTGGTTCCTGCTCCCCGCGCGCCGCTCCCGGTCCGTGCTCCGGACCGCCCTCCTCCTCCTCGGCCTTGGACTGTGCTGGGGCCTCTCGCGCTACGGCCACTTCGCCGACGGGGGCTCGCTCCCCTGGCCGTGGTACCTCCCGGTCGGCGCCGTCGTGGCGTTCGCCTTCGGCTGGCTGCTCGACGAGCAGCGGGACCGGGGGGCTGCGATGGTGGAAGCGAAGGGCTGACGAGGAGGTCCTGCCCTAGCGCGCGTGCCAGGCCGCGAGCACCCTGGCCTCCTTCTCGGGGTCGAGCCCGGCGCGCCAGGGACGCTCGGCGTCCCGGGACTCCAGCTGCCAGGCCTGCGTGTCGCGGATCGTGTCGCCCACAGGGCGGAACGTCAGTCCTGCGGCGATGGCGCGATCCAGGGCGAACGTGCGCCCTCCGCCGGGGATCCAGAGGGGCAGCTCCATCCACGGCCCGACCTCCTGCGCCTGCAGGAACTCCTCGTCGACCCAGGTGAAGGTGGCCTCGGCTCCGAGCACGACCTTGCAGCCGTGGAGGAGCTCGGCGAAGGTCAGCTCGGTCGGGAAGCCGACGGCGTTGAGGGTGCCGGTGCGCCCCGCCGCGACGGCCTCGAAGATCCACTGGCCGAGGTCGCGCACGTCGATGAACTGCACCCCCTGCGTGCCCGGCCCGGGAGCGAGCACCTCGCCGCCGCGCGCGATGCGGGCCGGCCAGTAGGTGAAGCGGTCGCTGCTGTCCTCCGGCCCGACGATCAGGCCCGGGCGCACCACGAGGCTCTGGTCCCCGAACGCCGCGCGCACCTCGTCCTCACAGGCGGCCTTCAGCGGGCCATAGCTCGCTCCCGTGACGTCCTGGATCCGCTTGGTGTCCCGCAGCATGGCCTCGGTCGGCTCCAGCACGGGCGCGCCCTCGTCGATCGGGGCGTCCTCCCGCGCCGCGGCCTCGTCGTAGACGGACAGGGCCGACACCAGGCAGTAGCTCCCGACGCGTCCCTCGAGCAGCCGGGCGACGGCCTCCACGTGCGCGGGGACGTAGGCCGAGGTGTCGATCACCGCGTCCCAGGTCCCCTCGCTGAGCGAGGCGTAGTCCAGCTCGTTGCGGTCCCCCTTGCGGAGCTCGAGGTCAGGGAACAGCTCCGGCGCCGACCGCCCGCGGTTGAAGAGGGTCACCTCCCAGCCCGCGGCAAGGGCGGCACGGACGATCGGAGGACCGAGGAAGCGGGTGCCCCCGAGGACGAGGAGGCGCTTGGGGCGCGGTCCGATCGGTCGTTCAGCACCTGCGAGCGCGAGGGCCGGGGCGGACGAGAGGGCACCCAGGGCGGCGCGTCGGGTGAGGGGGATCTCCATGCCTCGCATGCTAGGCCAGACGGGCCGCTGGGCGGGCTGCGCGGACTGGCCGCAGCACACATCCCTTGCACGCAGGAGCGCCGGGTTTCGCCCGCTCAGGGGGGCGGAGGACCGGCCCGACGCTGCTATCTTCCCGGCATGTCGGGAGCCCCCTCCAGCGCCCACGGAAGCCTCCAGTGGAACCGGGCCAACGTGCTCGGGCTGGGCTTCCTCCACCTGGCCTCCCTGGCCGGCATCCTCTGGATGGCCTTCGTCCAGTTCCACTGGGCGACCCTCGGCCTCGGGGTCCTCTGGTACGCCCTGGGCTGCGTCGGCATCACGGGCGGCTACCACCGGTCGTTCGCGCACAAGGCCTACGACACCGCCGCGCCCCTGCGCTGGTTCTACCTGCTGTTCGGCGCCGCCGCGATGCAGACCAGCGCGCTCGTCTGGTCGGCGGACCACCGGGACCATCACCGGCACACCGACGACGACGACGATCCCCACAGCATCCTCGAGGGCTTCTTCTGGGCCCACATGGGCTGGATCATCCGCAACCGCGCCGACCGTCCGGGCCCCAACCTCGACCGGGTGCAGGACCTCGCCAAGATCCCCGGCTTCCAGTGGCAGCACCGCAACTACTGGACGGTCGCGATCGTGACGGGCTGGGTCGTCCCCGCGGTGATCGCCCTGGCCTGGGGCGACTTCATCGGCGCCCTCCTCGTCGCGGGGGCTCTCCGGACCACCCTGATGCTGCACGCCACCTGGTGCGTGAACTCGGTGGCGCACACGGTCGGCAGTCGGCCCTACTCCCGCGCCATCTCCGCGCGGGACAGCATCCTCACCGCGCTGATCACCGGCGGCGAGGGCTACCACAACTTCCACCACCGCTTCCCGGGCGACTACCGCAACGCGATCCGCTGGTGGCAGTACGACCCGACCAAGTGGTTCATCTGGACCATGAGCAAGCTGGGCCTCGCGCGCGGCCTGCAGCGGACGCCGGTGAAGGTCATCGCGGCCGCTCGCGACCAGGCGCGCCGGGCCACGGCGGCCTGAGAGGGGCCCGTCCGCGACGCGGCCGTTCGGCGCGCTGCTGACGACGCGCGGAGCGCGTGAGAGAGCGGCATCGGATCCCCGGCCCGACGCCAGCTGCGTCAGCGCCTCGGCTTCGCATCTCTGCCGGCCGAGCCCCAGCCGATCTGGGCTGGCCGCGAGCGGTGGGGTACTCTCCGGTCCCTGCGTTGGCTGCCGGCTCCGGCAGGGCGCGGCCTCTCCATGAGTCCTGAACGGCCCACCTCGCAGCCCCACGAGAGGCGGGGCCAGCAGGCGGGTGAGAACGAAGGCCCCCGGGACGAGCACGCTCCGGGTTCGCTTCGCATCCTGCTCCTCGAGCCCGGGGAGGGGCGGCAGGTGATGGCCGGGGCTCTCGCAGCCGGGCTCGTCCTCCTCGCCTACGGACTCCTCAAGCCGGCGCGGGACGCGGTCTTCGCGGCGGAGGGCACGGGGCGAGAGCTCCTCTGGACGGGGACCTTCGTGGGGGCGGTCCTGCTGCAGCCGCTGTGGTCCGCCCTGGCGGACCGGCTCACCGCGCGGGCCCTCCTGGCCTGTGCCCTCCGCGGTGCGGCCCTGGGAGTTCTGTCCGGCGGCGTGCTCCTTGGGCTGGGTGAGGAGCATGGCCCGGTC